>JAILOD010000205.1 GCA_024691015.1 Lachnospiraceae bacterium | reverse complement strand
GATTATCTGTATGGAAAAATGGATCAGACCGAGATACCTTATCAACCGGCCTTTATATGAGAACAAATACGTAACCGCCTGTGATGAGCATATAGCTCTTTCCAGAAAAGCCGCAAAAGAAGGAATGGTTCTTCTGAAAAACAAGGATCATATCCTGCCCTTTAAACCGGGTGTTAAACTGGCTCTCTTCGGGAAGGCCACCTTTGATTATGTAAAAGGCGGCGGCGGAAGCGGCGATGTCTATACAAAATACAGTCACAATATATATGACGGCTTTAAAAATCTTGGTGTTGAAATATATGAACCGCTTGCCGATGAGATGCGTTTTTATGTTGAAGAAAACTACAAGCGCGGTGCTCTTCCCGGTATGATGCGTGAATTCAGGCTCAGAGAAGAGGTTATCTCGGGTGCCGCAGCCTATACGGACACGGCAGTCATTACCTTCAGCCGTTTTTCCGGAGAAGCCTGGGACAGATCAGAGATCGAATACGACGGAGAACAATTCCCCTTTGGTGATGGTGAAAGCCTTCCTTCCCAGGCATCAAAGATCTTCCCCAAACGTGATTTCTATTTCTCAATCGAGGAAGAGCTGCTGATAAAAACGGTTACCGAAAAATTTAAAAATGTTATCGTACTTTTAAATATCGGCGGAATGATGGATTTAAGTCCCATCGAGAAAAACGATAAGATCAAAGGTGCCCTCCTTATGTGGCAGGCCGGCATGGAAGGCGGCGATGCAGCGGCAGAGCTTATTATGGGGCTTGACACTCCCTCAGGGAAACTCCCCGACACATTTGCCGCAAAGCTCGAGGATTATCCTTCAACGGAAACCTTCCATGAATCCTTTGACTATGTAAATTACACGGATGACATTTTTGTCGGCTACAGATATTTTGAAACCATCCCCTCCGCCAAGGATAAGGTGGTATACCCCTTTGGTTTCGGGCTTTCCTATACGACATTTGACAAAAAGATCTCGGAAGTGCTTGAGAAAAAGGATCAGATATTATTCAAGGTTCAGGTCACAAACAGCGGCAGCTTTAAGGGCAAAGACGTGGTTTCCATATATGCCGCTCCGCCTTCAGGCAGGCTTACAAAACCCGCCAGGGTTCTTGCCGGCTTTACAAAAACCGCAGAATTAAAACCCGGTGAAACAAGACTTGTAAACATCATCGTAAATAAACGCGATCTTGCCAGCTTTGATGATGTGGGAAAGGTAAAGCTTTCGGCCTTCGTACTTGAAAAGGGCAGCTATCGGTTTTATCTCGGCGGCTCTGTAAGAGATGCAAAGGAAATAGATTTCATCTATAAGGAAAGCAGTAACTGTGTCCTCGAGGAGCTTTCAGACGCTCTCGCACCGGTTTCTCTTCCAAAACGGCTTACCGCGGAAGGTTCTTACGAAACCTTAAAAACCGGAGAAGAAAGAGATATTAACGATTCCATCTTTGAAAAAATGGATCCTGCAGCCGAAGAAATGTTTATGCCGGCCGATTGGGTACGCCCCCGCTATTATGCGTATGCTCCCACTGATCCGGACAGATTCCCCTTAGACGAGGTAGCCGACGGAAAGCATACCGTAGATGAATTCCTTGAGCAGTTGGATGACGAAGAACTTATACATTTACTTGGCGGACAGCCCAACACGGGAGTTGCTGTCACCTGCGGTTTCGGTAATCTGCCCGAACTCGGTATCCCCAATATTATGACCTCGGACGGTCCCGCAGGCGTACGTATAGATGAGAAATGTCAGACTCCCACAACAGCCTTCCCCTGCGCTACTCTCTTAGCTTCCACCTGGAACGGTGATATTGTTGAAGCTGTAGGACGCGCCGGGGGTGAAGAATTAAAGGAAAACAATATGACCCTCTGGCTTACGCCGGCAGTAAATATTCACCGTAACCCAATGTGCGGAAGAAATTTCGAATACTATTCAGAAGATCCCCTTCTGGCAGGAAAGCTTGCCGCAAAAATGGTAGAAGGTATCCAGTCAAATTCCGTAGGTGCCTGCGTTAAGCATTTCTGTGTAAACAACAAGGAAACCAACAGAAAAAATTCCGATTCAAGAGTTTCACAAAGGGCTTTAAGAGAAATATATTTAAAGGTCTTTGAGATAATTATTAAGGAGAGTCATCCCTGGTCGGTAATGAGTTCATATAATGCAGTAAACGGAGTAAGGACCAGTGAATCAAAGGATCTGCTTACTAAGATCCTGAGGGAAGAATGGGGCTTTGACGGTATGGTCACTTCAGACTGGTGGAACCATTCAGATCACTATAAAGAGGTGATTGCCGGAAATGATCTTAAGATGGCTACGGGTTTCCCGAAAAATGTATCCATTGCGATGGAGTACGGGGAATTAGACAGAAACGATCTTATACGCTGCGCAAAGAATATTATCAATCTTATTCTTAAGGCACAATGATCTTCAGATATCCAACCCCATTGACATCCTGATGATATAGCAGATCACAAGTGCTATCGCCAGAGGAATGGGTATCAGATTTGCTTTTTTACGATCGATCTTTATGATCTCAAATTCATACAGCACCTCCGTAATGGCCGTAAGAACGGCGAGCGGCCATACGGGATGGTAATAAAAAGAGGCTTTAAAATTTCCTGTTATGGCAGATTTTAAAGCCCTTGTCATTCCGCAAGAAGGACAGGGAATACCAAACATAAGCTTAAACGGGCATTTGTATACACCCAAAAAAGCCAGAAACAATATTAATGCGATCAATATAACCGCTGTGATCGATATCTCTTTATTTTTTATCCTTATTGACATCATTTTAAATATCCCAAACAGACAGAGAAAAAGCCCGTCTTAATAAGGCAGGCTTTTTAAATATGGTATTCATTAATTATTTTGCATACTGACCGTCAATGAATACAACTTCTTCATCATTCTTAAAGGGCTCACCGTAAACTTTGGTAAGACAGATGATCCAGTCGATAAGTGTCCAGATACCGCAGCCACCACAAGTGATAAGTTTAACGATACCAAGGCCTATCTGTCCTCTCATAAAACGGTCTATACCAAGCTCTCCGAGAAGAAATGTGAATACCCAGCAAAATACGTGCTTATTAAAGCGTTTTTCCATTTCTGTTACACCCCCTTTCCGGGATAATTATTTTATACTTTTTTTATTATATACCTTTTTTTTTAATATGTCACCAAATATTTTATTCAAATGGGAATTTTATTCCAAACTGCTCTCTGATCCTGTCCATCTGGCAGGTGATCTGTATGGTCTGAGAATGAGGCATTTCAGGACATTCGATACGTCCCTCTTCGATCGCACGCTTACAGGAGAGAACCTCATATTCAAAACCTGTTATCTGCTCAGGGACCTTTATACATTGCTTTAGTACGGGGCCTTCCCTGTCCGGTGAATATACCCTGATCTCCTGGGGGTTATTTATATTCTCAACCTCAATAAAGCCTTCTGTTCCGACAATGAGTCCCATCCTGTTTGTGAGGGCGTACATGGTCGTAAACAGATTTGCCATTCTTCCGTCCTGATATTCGATCATTACCGTATCCTGTCCGTCAACACCCGTGTTGGTCATTACGCAGGATGCGGTTATCTTCTTGATATCATCTCCCCAGACCATACTGGCAAAATTCAAAACATATACGGTAAGATCCAGAAGAGCTCCTCCGGCGAGCTCCGGTTTTACCATCCTCTCATTCATATCTATCCTGTATCCAAGGTTTGCGGATACGGTAATAAGCCTTCCTATCGTCCCTTGTTCCACAAGCTCATCGATGATCTTTCTGGACGGCATGTATCTTGTCCAAATGCCTTCCGTGATCAAAAGATTCTTCTTTTCGGCAAGCTCGATCATTTCCCTCGCCTGTTTTTCGTTTACTGCAAAAGGCTTCTCGCAGAGAACGTTTCTTCCGGCATTTAATGCAGCCACCGACCACTGACAATGATGTGAATGAGGGACCGCGATATATACCAGATCTATCTCATCATCCGCAAGCATTTCCTCGTATGAACCGTATGCCTTCGTCACATTATATTTTTCCTTAAAAGCCTCTGCCTTAGCAAGGCTTCTGCTGCCTATTGCATACAGTTCAGCCTCATCCCCCATTCCGTTGACTGTCCTTGCCATTGTTTCGGCTATCCCGCCGCAACCCAAAATTGCCAGCTTCATTCTAATACCTCCTTTTAAAGATTGTTTATTGAATATACTTTTTGTATATGGTTTCAATATTTTCCAGTAATTCTTCTTTTGTGGTAAAGCTCATCAGTTCATCCGCGTAGTCCTGTGCAGCCTCTATAGTCCATTTGGAGATTTCAGACCTGACAGATAGTATCTTTGTGTGGGACACCGAAAATTCGTTCAGACCGCAGGCCATAAGGAAGGGGACATAATACGGGATCGCACAGGCTTCACCACAGTTACTGACAGGTATTTTTTCCCTGTTTGCCGCCGCGATGACTTGCCTTAACATTCTTAAGACAGCAGGATCAAATGCACTGTAAAGGTTTGAAACCCCTTCGTTTCCTCTGTCACTGGCCATAATGTACTGTGTCAGATCGTTGTTTCCGATGCTGAAAAAATCAGCTTCCTTTGCAAACGCATCTGCCATTATGGCAGCCGCCGGCGTTTCTATCATCACACCCAACTCTATGTTTTTGTCATATTTTATCTTCTCTTTTTTAAGCTCGGCCTTTACTTCCGTAAGAAGCTGTCTTGTCTGTCTTAGCTCACGCAGCGTGCTGACCATTGGCATCATTATTTTTATGTTCCCGAATGCGGAAGCTCTTAAGATCGCTTTTAACTGTGTCTTCAGAATATCCGGTTTTCTCAAACAGAACCTGATGCCTCTGACACCAAGAAAAGGATTTTCTTCTTTTTCTATTCCGAGATATGGAATACGTTTATCCCCGCCTATATCTATGGTACGAATTACAAGAGGATTTTTTCCCGTTAACTCACAAGCTTCTTTATATACCTCAAACTGTCTGTCTTCATCCGGAGCATTTCTGGACCCCATAAACACATATTCGGTTGCAAAAACACCTATACCCTGACAGTCACCTTCCAAACCTGCTTTAACATCCGCTATTCCGGTAGCATTCGCATATATCTTAAAGGTGGTGCCATCTGCACTTTTCGTATCTTTTCCGATAAAGGCATTTAGCTTTTCCTGTTCCTGAAGATATGCCTTCTGTTGTTCCTTGTACTTAATTTTTGTGGCTTTATCGGGTTCTGTGATAACCATACCCCGGACACTGTCTACACAGATATTCATTCCGTTTGAAACTGAAGATACTATACCGTCAACTCCAAGCACTGTCGGAATGCCAAGCACCTCAGCCAGAACTGCAGAGTGAGAGGTTTTTGTCCCTTCTTCAGTCACGATCCCCACTACTTTATCCCGATCCATCCTGGCTGCTATATAGGGTGTCAGTTTTGAGGCTACGATCACACTTCCTTCTTTGAATTTATCCAGCTCAAACTCATCAATACCGGTCAGAATACGGATCAGACGTATCTTAATGTCATTTATATCGGCTGCCCGCTGCATGGTAAGACCGTCACCCGTTGCAGTAAGTATTGATGTAACACGGTCACATACAATATGCACGGCCCATTCGGCACATACCCCTTCACTGATACGTCTCTTTATTTCGGATTGCATTGTGTGGTCATCCAAAAGCCTGATCTGACCTTCTAGAACATCTGCCTCATCGCCCAGTGCGTTTTTAAGCCTTTTCAATGCATGCAATGTGTATTTCTTAAACGCTTCCGTTGCCTTTTCGTAACGCTCCCATTCCTTTTCGTGATCGGTTATCCTTACTTCCCTGTATGACGGAAGTGCATTATTGATTATTATAACTTTACCTACTCCATAACCTGCCGGACAAGCTATCCCCTTATACATGTCATATTCCCCTTTACATATACTTTACATATTCATACCCAGTTTTTCGAACGGTACTATAACCGATACATCCCCTCTTGCATAAGCTGCAAGCTCATAAGGACCAAAGGTGATCTTTATCCCGTCCTTTGTAACCATGAAATTATATTCGTCCAGTCCGGTGTTCTTTACGGTATCAAGAGCATCGTCCCAGTATTCTCCTTCTTCGCCTTCTTTAATAAGTGTTTCAAATGCATCTGCGATAACAGTCTTTGCTTCTTCCTCTTCCACCTTAATGATATCCGAAAGCTTAAGCTTGTCTCCGGTATGAAGATCAAACAGGTAGCTGTAGGTCATTCCGATTCCGTGTGCCGCACCGTTAGGAAAATCGTACATCTGATATACGAGACTGATCACATCATCATTCGCATAGGATACTCCCATAAATACATCGTTGTAATAACCCGGAACTTCTTTAATGTATTCCATGGCTTCTTCGTCCTTAAGGATCTCCTCATCGAAGCTTCCGCTGCTGTTAAATGATTTTTCCGCATCTTCCTTTAAAGCCTTGTTGATCTTTTCCGCAGCCTCGTATTTGGGATCGAGCTGTATGTATGACACTTCAATCGAATATACTTCTGTTCCGTCATCTATCTTCTTTGAGTCCGTAAGTGTGGTTACCTTTCCGAAGTCTCCTCCGTCGTCGTAGGCCAGATATTCGATCTCTTTCTCTTCGGGAATATCTTCTTCCGTTATTACTCCGTCTTCTTCTGAATTGGCTGTCTCTTCTGTTTCCTCTGTTGCTTCCGATTCTTTTACAGGCTCTTCTTCGACCGCTTCCTGATCTTCTTTTTCTGCTTCTGCCGATGTGTCTTCACTTGCTTTGGTTTCTGTTGTTTCCTCTGCTGTACTTACTGCCGTCTCCTGGTTAGAGCCGTTTGCGCACCCCGATATAAAAAGTGCCATAGTAATGATTACTGCTGTAGTCAGTGTTATTGTTTTTTTCATAATGTTCCTCTTTAATTTTATTTTGCCGTACTGATCCTTTTGATTTTTCGGCTGTGCTTTTCCATTATATCATTTTATCGCTGAATGTCATTATACTTTTACATTGGTTTTCTATAACTTATTGAATAATTTT
>JAILOD010000169.1 GCA_024691015.1 Lachnospiraceae bacterium | reverse complement strand
TATGCATCTCTTGCGGTATTTATGGTAATAATCGCCTTTATTTATATATTTCGGGAATTCAATATCGATCCGAAAAAGATAAATGTCTGTTTTGTATTACTTTTTATTCTGGGACAGATGGTTCTTACATCGCTTATCTGGTCAATGGAGGACAGAAATCCATATTATGGTATAGGTAAATATGCAGATTCCGGGACAGTTTATGATACTGTCTATAATAAGAACAGCTATGATGTTTTAAATAACGCTGATAGCACCGGGTATTTCAGAGTGGGTGAAAACGGAGTGTCTTCGGCAATGAATGTGGGTGCGCTTAAAGACGTGACACTTTTCAAGAGGTATTATTCCATGGCTGAAAGCAGCATACTGGAGTTTTGCAGAAAGCTTGGTTTAAATACAACTATGGATTTTAAAATTGAAGGAACGGGAAAACGAGAGATATTGGATATTCTTTTTAATACTGCATATTATATTTCCAATACGGATAACGAGGACACGCTTCCCTTTAATTACAGGAATAAATCAGGAGAAGAGGATGTGTCCTTATACAGCCCTGATACATTTATTCCGTTCGGCTATACCTACAGCTCATTTATAACCGAAGAAGAGTTTGAAAAGCTGTCACTTACCGACAGGCAGGAGGTTATGATGGAGAGCGCGGTAGTGGACGGAGAATGTCCGCTGGAAAAGAAAATGCCTGTGCTTCACAATGAAAACGTGCTTAAGAGTGTAACCAAGGCGGATGAGAGCAAGCTGGATATAACGGATAATTCGTTTTATCTTAAGGAGGGCTATAACAGCATAATAAAGCTTGAGCTAATTAATGGAAAGAGAAATTCGGATTATTACATAGAGCTTACGGGGCTGGATTTTAAAGAGGAAGGAAAACAAAAGTGGTACAGTGAAGAAGCCGTGTCAAAAATGTCGGCGGTTGAACGGAGACGTTTCAAGGCGGAAACCACATTTACAATGCCCGATAATGAAGCAAAGCTTTACTTTGGTTATGATATGGAAGACTTCCCCTATGAGGCGGAATACCTGAATGCCGGACATATCAGCTATACCGGACACGACAGTATATTGGTAAATCTGGGCCATCATGAAGAGCCTGTTAATGAGATATATATTAAGATCAAAGAGCCCGGTCTGTACAGCTTTGATGAGTTAAAGGTCGTATGCAGTGATGTCTCGAATATCAACGCTCAGGCAGAAAAGCTTGCTGAAGAGAGCTTTTATGATACACAGTTCTTTACGAACGGTTTTAGAGGGAAGATAACTGCTTCATCGGAGCGTCTATTGGTTATGTCCGTGCCTTATTCTCCCGGATGGAAAGCCTATGTTGACGGGCAGGCTGCCGATATATACAGGACAAATGTAATGATGATGGGAGTAATGGTCGGTGAAGGAGAGCATGAGGTGGTAATGAAATACGAAACGCCTTTACTTCGGATTGGTGTTATGTTAACCGTATCCGGTGTCGTTATACTGATCATTTTACTTGCAGTCGGATATCAGATCCGTAAGAAGAACGGCTTCTCAAAGGAGAATTAACAATGGAATATCTGAAAAAATTATTTGTGCCGGATGGCAGGTACAGAAAATTTATGTGGATACTTTCCGCACTTTGTTCACTTTATGTCCTGCCGATAATACTGTCGGGGACCTATTACGAGGATGACCAGAGCAGGATATTGTACGGCTCTACAGGCTGGACGGCTGACGGACGGCCTCTTATGGAGCTCGTAAATAAGTTTATCCACTTCGGGCGTCCGATAACAGATATCTCACCCTTTACACTTTTAGCCGGAATTATTGTGTTTGCCTATGTTTCATCACTTCTTATGAGCAGAAGACTTAAGGAAGAGAAGACGGGGATCATATCGATCTTTTGTTTTTATCTTATTATGGCGAATCCGTTTATGCTTCCGGATATAGCACTGAAGTTTGACAGCTTTGCAATGCTTTTATCACTAAGCCTTTGTATATTCGGATTCTGCTTCAGAGAGTCGGATTTTGAAGAAATGATCCCGGGTTTTGGAAAGCTCCCTTATGTGGTTTTCAACCTCATAATAACGCTTATGATCTTTTGTACCTTCCAGCCCGTGATCGGGGCTTTCTTTGCGGCTGTCTTTGTTGAGAGCTTATTTACCCTGAAGAAGAAGGAGTTTTCGCTCGCGGATGAAATTGAAAGATTATGCGGACTTATAGCAGGAACGCTGATATATCTCATGATCATAGCACCACTGACCGTGGATAAGGAAGGCTGGAGAGCAGGTGCTTCGAAGCTCTCGTTTTCAACAGGAGGGGTATTAAAAAATGCTACAGAGAAATTCGGAATATATTTTTCTATTATAAGACGGTATATTTCTGGTGTTCCAAAGACCGTGATCCTTGCTTTTATAATACTTTTTGCACTGGGTGTGATCTGCACTGTTGTTTCATATAAGGCAGGAAGCAATCCGGAAAAGATCATAATAGCGGCTATGGAGGTGTTGGTTATACCCTTTTGCGTGATCCTGCTTATCCTGCCGATGTCTTTTTTAAACGGCAACAAGATAAACGATCATATGCTTATATCAATGGGGATCATCGGATTTGTTCTGGGTATTATGTTGTTTGAGGTGCCGGAAAGACTCAGGATAATAGTAAGGCTTTGCTGTATCGTTGTGATGTTTTTTACGCTTACCTATTCGGCCACCTTCGGTAATGCACTGAAAGCGCAGAGGGAATACGAAGGCCATATAATGGGGGATATAGTCCATGATATGAATGAGCTAAACTATGATAATTCCTATAAATCCTTTACCATAGCAGGTGAGGTTGATATGTCGCCTGTGCTTGAAAACGCCGGGAAAAAATATCCTCAGATGGATGAGATAGTCCCGCGATATATTTATGACGATTCCTGGCTTGGAGCCGCAGGCATTCTGAGGCTTTACGGAACTGATATTTCGTATGTCGATTGCACTGACGAAGATTTAAAGAACCTAAAGAAAGTGCGCCCGGTGGTAAAGAACAAAAAGTATGATATTTATTGCATCGGTGAGAGGATGATAATAAGCTTTATAAAAGAGTAATCGGTTTACATAAGATTATTTTTTCCTTTTTTCGGATCAATCTATTAATTATTTAAAATGTTTGTTCGATATAGCTATTAACAGAAAAGGATTTCAACCGGAGTGCGTCTGCACCCGGATAGTTAAGGAGGACTAAGATGAGCAGAATAGACGGATTTAACGCATATCAGGACAATTTCTTCAAGACGGCCCTAAAGGACATGCCCGTTCCCAAAAAGCATGAAAAGGATGATAAGGGAATAAAGGCGGAAAATGAGGCTGCATCATTAGAGATTTCAGCAAATAAAACCGAAAAGGAAGACAAGACCGGAGGAGTACAGCTCTCACAGGCGGCTCAGGATCTTCTGGATGAATTAAAAAGCAAGTATTCCAATATGGATTTCATGGTTGCAAACTATTCTTCCGATGAAGAAGCAAGCGAGATCTTATCGAGAGGCACAAAGGAGTTTTCGGTACTTATAGAGCCCGAGCTTCTTGAGGAAATGGCAGCCGATGAGAATGTCAAGAACAAATATATCGGTATCATAGAGGATTCCACTCAGAAGATCGCCGACATCAAAGAAGAGCTTAATTCGAACATCGAAGACGGAACCGAGGTTAAGAGCATCGGTATATCGGTTAGCTCCGACGGTACCGTTAAATACTTTGCGGAGATGAAGAAAGCCGGAGAGGCACAGGCCGAGCGCCTTGAAAAGAGCAAAGAGAAGAAGGCCGAAAAGGAAGCTCTTGAAGAGAGAAGAGAGGCAATAAAGGATAAATACGCACCGGATAAGCCGGAGGATAAATATGCACATACCGGTGATAAGACAGCCCGTGTGGAAGGCAGCAGCATAGAAGAACTGCTTGAGAAGATAAAGGGTCTTGACTGGGATGAGATCAGAGCGATACCTCCCAAGGAAGCCGGCTCAAAGATAGATTTTTCAGCGTAATGCTTTTACTTTTTCATTTTTATTCTTCCTAATAAACAGAGAAGCCCCGATATCGGGGCTTCTTTGTGTTTGGATTTTATTACGCTTACCCGATTACAGACAGGCATTTACAAAAAATCCATATTTCAGTTTTGATTTCTCTATGTAAAGAAAGAGCCCTAGTTTTTATAATGCAAATGTAAAGTAAAGAATAACGTATCAAATACGTTCAAGAATTTAAGGAGGCTTACATGAAAAAGAAAATCGTATCGGTTTTACTGGCAGTAGCAATGACATCAACTCTCCTTGCAGGTTGCGGCGGAAGCGCACCGGCAGCAGATGCAGGAAGTGCACCGGCAGCAGATGCAGGAAGTACTGAGGCAGCAGCAGGAGACAGTGCTGCATCAGACGGTTCTAAAAAGCCGTATGAGGGAGTTACACTTACACTTTGGGGAGCAGCAGCAGAGATCGCTGAGAACGACGGAACCCAGGCACTTCTTGCCAAGGCAACAGAAGAGCTCGGAATGGAATTCGAGGTTGAGACAAACCCCACCGGATCAGAGGGTGATAATATCTTAAAGACAAGATGTGCATCCGGAGATCTTCCTGATCTTGTAGATTACAACTCAGGTTCACTGTTCACAGCACTTAATCCCAAGGAGCATTTCCTTGATCTCACAGATGAGCCTATAGCAGAGAGATTTGATGATACCTTTAAGGCTTGCGTTTCACAGGAAGGAAGACTTTACGGAGCACCTTTTACAACAACTCAGGCAGGAGCCATTGTTTACTACAAGCCTGATTATGAAGAGCTTGGACTTGAGGTTCCCAAGACCTGGGATGAGTTCCTGGCAAACTGTGACAAGCTTGAAGCAGCAGGAAAGACATCTGTTTACCTTTCAGCAGGTGATACCTGGACCACACAGGTTCTCTTCCTTGGAGATAACTACAATTTAGCAACAGCAGTACCTGATTTTGCAGAAAAGTTCACCGCCGGAACAGCAAAGTTCGCAACAACTCCCGAAGCTGTTGAAGGCTGGAAGAAATATGAGGATCTTGTAGGCAGATACAACGCAGACGCATCTGCAGCAAAGTATGAGGACGGTATCGAGGCAATAGCTACAGGACAGGCTACACACTGGTTCATTCTTACACAGGCTATCGCATCCATGATCCAGAATCATCCCGAGTGCAAGGATAAGATCGGCGTTATCGGTGTTCCCGGATCTGACGCATCCAAGCCCGGACTTACTGTTTGGGAGCCTAACGGCTGGTATATCAACAAGGATAGTGCAAACAAAGAAGCAGCACTTGCTTTCCTTGATTTCTGGACATCACCTGAGAATCTTGATATCTACATCAATACCTTCGGAGCAAACGGACCTTCATGCATTAAGGGTTATACACTTCCCGAATCGGTTTGCCCCGCTATAAGAGAAGACATGCAGGCATACTTCGATGCAGGAAACACGGTTCCCGCTCTTGAGTATCAGACAAGCGTTAAGGGTGCAACCTGTGAGCAGATCACAACAAGTGCGGCAATGGGTCAGATATCCGGAGAAGAAGCAGCTGCAATGTATGACGATGATTGTAAGAAATCAGCGGTACAGCAGGGTCTGAACTGGTAAGATAAGTATAAACGCAGCCGCCTGAAACCGATTCAGGCGGCTGTATTTACCTAAAACGGAGGAAGTTAATGAAGACAAAAGCCAAAGAAAAAAGTATGTACTCAATATGGTTTATTATACCTGTGTTGGTCATATTCAGTATATTCTTTTTATATCCCATAATAACCTCATTCTATTACAGTCTTACCGTATGGAATTTTGACTCCGCAACCTTCTGCGGACTTGATAACTATAAGCTGTTCTTCTCGGAAAATTCCTTGAGTTCGTCGGTTATCCACACACTCATTTATGCCTTTGCAACCAGCGGACTTAAGGTAGTGCTTGCATTTTTCATAGCAATCTTTCTGTGCAGCAAGATAAGAACAAAGGATTTCATCAGATCATCGGTATTCTTTCCCAACCTGGTATCAATGATGGCGGTAGGTCTTACCTTCTCATATCTGATGCATCCCACAAAGGG
>JAILOD010000100.1 GCA_024691015.1 Lachnospiraceae bacterium | reverse complement strand
GCTTTGTTAAAACATACTACTTATTTTAATTTAATAACATCAAAAATAATTATATATCTGATGTAATATATTGAATCATGTGAAAATTAAATCTCTTTTGATCTTTATTTTTGATTAAAAATCCCGCCTTCTCAAATAAATCAAAATGTGTATATTTTATCGTGTTATATAACATACGTTTTCATTTAAATCAGTTCTTCCGCCACTTTGTATAACACACAGATTTTTTACGATTACCAGCGATATTATCACAGTCATGATTTATATTATAATACATTGATCAAATATAATATAGATTTTCTTCAGTCACATTCGTTATATATGTTCTTTAATTCAAAACGTTAGATAATTATCATTGTGATTATAATAGCTGTAATTTAGTTCGTTATTTTATATTAGTTTACATAAATATACCATTTTTAAGTACTTTTCTTAACTTTATTCTCAGAGCAGACACCCTTGTCCAATAGCAATCACTTGTAATTCTACTATAAACTGGATTTCCGTCATATAATCCCATGTTCACATAATAGTATTCTGTAAATCACCCGTATTTCCGGGCTTTCTGTCACAAATACAGAATTTTCTCCCCAAGCTGTTTTCACACAAAAAAGCCGGTCAAATGACCGGCTTTAATCCCTTTATTCCAATAATTATTCTCTTTTTTATTTGTTTGCCGCCTTAGCTTTTGCACTGATACCTGCTCTCTTACGAAGAAGCGGATCGAGGATCCTCTTTCTGATCCTCAAGGACTCGGGAGTTACCTCCAGAAGCTCATCTGTATCAATGAAATCCAGTGCCTGCTCAAGCGAAAGCACGACCGGAGGCGTAAGACGTAATGCCTCATCCGATGAAGATGTTCTGGTATTTGTAAGATGCTTTGTCTTGCAGACATTTACCTCGATATCCTCACTCTTTGGATTTGAGCCGATTATCATACCCGAATAAACCTTTGTACCGGGTCCGATAAAGAGAGATCCTCTCTCCTGTGCATTAAACAAACCGTATGTAACCGCTTCACCCGCCTCAAACGCTATAAGTGAACCTGTCTTCCTGTATGATATATCGCCCTTATAAGGCCCATATCCGTTGAATGTGGTGTTTATTATGCCGTTACCCTTGGTATCCGTCATAAAGGGCCCTCTGAAGCCGATAAGCCCTCTTGAAGGGATATTAAACTCAAGCCTCGTATATCCGCCCGAAATGGAAGTCATATTGAGCAGCTCACCCTTTCTTTCGGAAAGAGATGAAATAACCGTACCGCTGAACTCATCCGGCACATCGATATATGCTGTCTCCATGGGCTCCAAAAGCTTACCGTTTTCATCGTTCTTATAAATAACTTCTGCTTTTGAAACCGAAAATTCATAGCCTTCACGACGCATATTCTCTATGAGGACCGAAAGATGAAGCTCTCCTCTTCCGCTTACCTTAAAGGTATCTGTGGATTCCGTATCTTCAACGCGAAGAGAAACATCTGTATTTAATTCTCTGTAAAGCCTGTCCTTTATATGACGGCTGGTAACGAATTTACCCTCCTGACCCGCAAGCGGAGAATCGTTTACGATAAAATTCATCGATATTGTAGGCTCCGATATCTTCTGGAAAGGAATAGCCTCGGGATTCTCGGGAGAACAGAGAGTATCTCCGATCTTAAGATCCGCAATACCCGAAATGGCAACGATCGCACCTACACCGGCCTCGTTTACATCCACCTTATTAAGCCCGTCAAACTCATAGAGCTTCGATATCTTAACCTTTTCACGCCTGTCGGGGTTGTGATGGTTGACTATAAGTGCCTCCTGATTGACCTTTATGGTGCCGTTATCAACCTTGCCTACGCCGATACGGCCAACATATTCGTTATAATCAATGGTGGAAATAAGCACCTGCGTGGGAGCCTCGGGATCCCCTTCCGGTGCCGGAATATAATCCAGGATAGTATCGAAGAGCGGCTTCATATCCGTACCGGGTTCAGCCGGATCAAGACTTGCAGCACCCTCTTTTGCCGAAGCATAAACGAAGGGACAGTCCAGCTGGTCGTCATCGGCACCCAGATTGATGAAGAGCTCGAGGACCTCATCAACTACCTCTTCGGGCCTTGCGCCATCTCTGTCGATCTTATTGATGCAGACGATAACGGGGAGCTTAAGCCCGAGTGCCTTTTTCAATACGAACTTTGTCTGGGGCATAACACCCTCAAAGGCATCAACCAAAAGCACAACTCCGTTAACCATCTTTAAGATACGCTCAACCTCTCCGCCGAAATCAGCATGGCCGGGCGTGTCAACTATATTGATCTTTGTATCCTTATATGTAACCGCCGTGTTCTTTGAAAGGATCGTGATACCTCTTTCTCTTTCGATATCATTCGAATCCATTACACGCTCGGCAACTTCCTGATTTTCTCTGAATACACCGCTCTGACGAAGCAGACAGTCAACCAGTGTGGTCTTGCCGTGATCGACATGTGCGATAATAGCGACATTACGTATATCTTCTCTCTTTGTAACCATTTTCATAAACTCCTCTTAAAAACCGGTCAATTCATAAAACAACCGTCATAAAAATAACAAAAAACGCAACCGCTATATTTTATCACAAATCATCATATAATCAAGCTTTTTTCACATAGCTGTCCTGATATCGTCCGCCTGGTGTAAAGCTTTGCAGCCTAAGCAGCCTGTGCGTGGCCCGGGTCTGAACAGTAACCAATATCCCCTGATCAGATCTCTCCGATAAGAGCGTTAAACCCGCCTTCTTTATACAGTTCTTTATAATAAACCAGTTCATCCTGTATGAGCGCGTCTATGACCCTCATCCCGAGAACCTCTACCGGTGCTCTGTCATCGGTAAGTATCAGCTCCCCGCCCTCATATTTTTCAAGACCTGCAGATACCCTGTTCATCATATCCCTGTATTTATCGTCCTCTATATATGCGATTTCGTTTTCAAATGTCTCTGCCATATCAGCTTTATCCGACGCAAAAAGCTCTCTGTTTGTGGAGCCGGCAACATCTGCCGTATAAACATTGTCAAAAACAGAAGCTATTGTATCCGAAAGATATTCGTTGATATTGCCTTCTTCATCCGAATGCATATTCATATTGACGACCATAACCCCGTCTTCCTTCAAATGGTCGTGCACAGACGAAAAAAATTCCGTCGAGCTCATCTGAAACGGAATCGTGATATCCTGATATGCATCCACCATAATAAGGTCGTATTTTTCATCGACCGCATCCAGATAGGCCCGTCCGTCATAGGTCGTGACCTCTATCTCCTCCGGAAGGGCAAAATATTCGCGGGCCAGATAAGTGATCTTCTCATCTATCTCCACCCCGGATACCTTAGCCTTTGGATAATACTTACGACAGAGTTCCGCAAACGTTCCTGTCCCCATTCCCAGCACCAGTATCGAAGCATTTTCTTTATCCTTAAGCCCCGCCATTACTGGAGAAGCCAGTGCATAATCATAATAAAGGCCGGTCAGCTCGTCGTCCTTCATCTTGATGGACTGAACGCCAAAGAGCACATTTGTCGATAGAAATATGGCTCTGTCGTTTTCCTTAACCTGCAGATAATTGTATATGGACTCTCCTTCAAAGGTAAGCCCCTTTTCCCAGAATGCAAAGCTGTCTGAATTGCCAAGAAATGCACAAAGAATAAACAGTACCGAAGAAGCAGCGATAATGCGCTTCCCGCCCCTTTTACTGATGAAATAGATAATGCCTATCACAATAAGTATCCCTGAAAAAATAAGAAACGTAATTGCCGTTCCCACAGCCGGAATGGTAACAAAGGTCGGAAGAAATGTACCAAGTATACTGCCTACCGTATTTGCAGCCCCAAGGCTTCCCACAACGCTGGCATTATCATCCAGCGAAATTGTCGCATATTTTGTGAGGGATGGCGTAACCGTTCCCAGAAGAAACAGCGGAAAAACAAAGATTATCATACAGGACAGAAATGCCGCCCATATCAGAAAATTCGTATTAACCGAAACAATAAGCAGCCCCGTTATCGCGATGATTATGAACTTTCCTACCACCGGTATCGCCGCGATCCACACTCCGGCTATTATGATCCTGAGATACAGCCTGTCCGGATCCGGGTTCTTATCCGCGCTTCTGCCGCCGTATATGTTACCAAGTGCCATAGCTATCATTATGGTACCGATGATAATTGTCCAGACGATCTGTGAAGACGAAAAATAGGGTGCCAGCAGTCTTGAAGCTCCAAGCTCAACTGCCATGACACCCATACCTGCAAAAAACTCAGTTAGATATAAATACCATTTTTTATTTAATAATTTTGTCTCATTCATTATAATACCGATACCGGACCCGAAGGTTTTCTTGTTCCCGGATACTTGCCCTGATCGCCGGAAGAATTCGATTGTTCCATAGCCCCGCCTGCAACCATATCAAGTTCTTCATCCGTGATCAGTTTTTCACTTATTCCAAACCTCTCTTCGGTTTCCTTTATAACATTATCCAATTCCTTATTATGCTCAAATTTCTGATAATCAAAAATATTCTTCAAACCGTTCATCTTGCTACCTCCATTGCTTATATCAACCATTCTGTAATTATATACGAAGTAAAAAACTAAATGGCCAAATAAGATTTCAATTCCACAAGAGCCTTGTTGTGAACGAGTTTGCAATTAGAGTAACTCATATCGAGTTTCTCTGCAACAACCTTCAATGTAAGCCCCTCATAATAATGAAGGATAAGAAGATCTCTTTCCCTCTCCGGAAGCTTTTTCAAAGCCTCGGCAAGCTCCGTAAGTGTTTCCTCTTTAAGGATATTCGCGAATTCATCCCTTTCATCCGCCACGGTTTCGTTCATCTCTTCTGTAAATTCGTTGCTCACATGATTTACCCTGAAGAAATCGATGACAGTGTTCCTCGTGATATTAAATATCCAGGTAGAGATCGATGCTTTGGAATCATCGTATTTATCAAGGTTCTGATAAACCTTTACAAAAACATTTGCCATCAGATCCTCAGCATCCTCATTATTTGATATCTTACTTCTTATATAACTGAAAACCTTGCCTGAATAATCCTTATATATCTGTTCTTTGAATTCCTCGGTAATAACCATTTATTTACCCATCCTTATTTATACTGTTGCAACCGATCCGGTATCGAGCCTCTGCCTTTCAACCAGTTCTGCAAAAAACCCTTTTCTGCCTATCAGTTCATCATAGGTTCCGTCTTCAATTATCTTACCCTTATCCAGGACGATTATCCTGTCACAGTCTTTAATTGTTGAAAGCCTGTGAGCCACAACAATACGTGTGCATTTAAGCCCCGATAATGCATCGGACACATGCTTCTGCGTGAGATTGTCCAGCGCCGAGGTTGCCTCATCAAACATGAGGATCTTTGGTTTAGGAGCAATTGCCCTTGCAATAATAAGACGCTGCCTCTGTCCTCCGGATATACCGCCTGCCCCCTCACTTATGACGGTATTCATTCCCATCGGCATTTCCCTGATATCGTCAGCCACTCCGGCAATCTCGCAGGCTTCCCAGGCCCCGTCGAGATCAAGCTCCGGTGCAGATATTGTTATATTAGCAAAAATATCTCCCTGAAACAACCTGTCATTTTGCATTACCGTTCCGATCCTGTGTCTTAAGGACTTAAGATCTATGGTTTCAAGGTCTTTTCCATCATAATATATGGCTCCGAGTTCGGGAGTTTCAAACCCCAGAAGCAGTCTGAGCAGTGTAGATTTGCCGCAGCCTGTGCTTCCAACTATTGCAACATATTGTCCCGAATTGATCCTTAAGGAAAGATCGTCCAATATCTTCGGACCGTGCTCATTATACCTGAAGGTAACATGACTTATATTGATACTGCCCGAGAGCCTTGTAACAACGGCCTTATCTTCTCCTATCTCGGGAACCTCCTTCATAATAGGCTTTACCATATCGTAATACGGTTTAAGCGAGGATATCATAACCAGAGACTGCGAAAATACCATAAGTGCGGAAGATATCATTCCGTATGAATTCGAAAATGCATAATAATCCGAAACCGACACCTTATTTGTTACAGACAGATAATAGATGGCTATGGTGCCTATAAGAGAAATACCGGTTGTGAGCACGACATTTACCGTGAGTATTTTGGGAGGATTAAAAACCTCCTTTGCCTGCTCGGTATATTTTTCTCCCCATCGTGCAAACGCCCTTTTTTCGGCACCCGCAAGCTTTATCTTCTGAATACCGCATATCATGGCATAATCCAGACCCGAAAGCTCAGCCGATTTCTCAAGCTCTATCGTTCTTGTGGATTTTACCGCAGCCACTATAAGAGTAAGAATAATGTTTGCAACAATAACCAACAATGCCGGAACCACAAGTGACGGGGCGTAGATCATGATCTGTGCTACATACATAAACGAAAAAAGTGTTGTAATACCCGTTGAAAAAAGCATGTTTACAATGTAATCGCAGAATATCTCAAGGTAATCCATTCGGTTCGAAAGATCTCCGGCCGTATATTTCTTAAAGAACCCGGTCTTCAGCGAAAGCAGCCTCATCATTCCTGCCGCAGACACATTTATGCTGATCTTTGTGGCTATCCTGTTCAGCAAAAGCCCTTTAATAACACCCACCATCAGAGAACTTAACGAAACCGTTATCATGAAGAAGCCCATTGCAAAAAGAAGCCTCTTACTCTGAAGCGGGACAACCTTTGCAACAAGAAGTCTGTTTAATTCCGGCAAAGCCATACCGATAAGGACAACTATAAGAGAGGCAAATACGAACCTCAGTATATCCGTCTTTGATATACACTCACTTAAGTATGTCAGGATATCAACCGTTTTAAGAGCTCTTAACGGAAAAGGCTTGTAAAAAGCTATTGCCTCTTCATCTAAGATATCCTTGTTATTCTTATTGACCTTAACATATTTTCCCCTGTTTTTATCGTAAAACGTGTATCCGGAAAATTTAGCGGGAATAAGGGCTACCACCGAGCCGTCATCCTTTCTGAAGCCCAGCATTGCCCCTACTGCATTTTTATACCACTCTCCTTCAAGCGTCACTACCCTTCTCATAATTCCCGAAGGCCTCATAAGGTATTCAAGCTGATCGGAAATATCCTTGATGCTGTCCGGAATATCACGCTTCTTTACATGATAATAGGTCATTATCTCAAAAATGGCGTCCGCAGTAAGCTGCCTTTCATTATTTAAGGCAGCTGAAATCAGTTTTCCTTCAATGGCACTCGCAATGTGCACAAAGGAATCTTCAAATACATCATTATCATTCTTTTTACGTTGTCTTATCTGTTCATCGAACCAGCCACGCATATTATGTAAACCACCTATTCAAACCAGACTAATCCAAATAAAATGATCGGATCTTCTCATTCACTGCTGACAAGCTGTGTATATAATCCGCCTTTTGCATATAGCTCGTCGTGCGTACCTCTCTCAGCCACATCTCCGTGATCCAGAACTATTATCTCATCGCAATCTCTTATCGTAGAAAGCCTGTGAGCAACCACTATACAGGTTATACCTCTGTCCGTTATGGCCTTTATAACCTCGTATTCGGTCTTTGCATCCAAAGCACTGGTAGCCTCATCCAGGATTATAATTGTAGGATCCTGGGCAAGTACCCTTGCTATCTCGATCCTCTGCCGCTGTCCTCCCGAAAGGTTCCTTCCGCCTTCTATAAGCCTGTGATTATAGCCGCCCTCACGCTTTATGATATCTTCATGAATATTCGCGTCATTTGCCGCCATTATCATCTCGAAATCCTCTATTGAGGAATCCCACATTTTTATATTGTTGGAGATCGTATCCTCAAAAAGCGTAATATCCTGATCCACAACCGCAAGCGAGCCTCTGAAGATACTTCTGTCTATCTCGCCTATATGCTTTCCGTCAAAAGTGATCTCACCCTCCCAGGGCTGATACAGCCCGCTTATCAGCTTTGAAAGCGTGGATTTTCCGCAGCCCGAGGCTCCTACAAAGGCCACTCTGCTGCCCTGCTTTAAGCTCATTGAAAAGTCTTTGATAACCGGATTTGAAAGTCTTGAATAACCGAAGGTTATATGCTTTAATTCCACATTACCGGAAAGCTTTGAATATTCCTCGTCTTCATTTACGGTTCCGTCATCCTCATCCACATCGACCGGATATTTCAGAACATCTTCTATCCTTTCCATATCCGTACGCATCTCCTGTATGGTCTCGGATGCTCCGATAAGTGTGGTTACCGGCTCCATCAGAGCCATATAAAATCCCTGAAATGCAAGGATCATACCTAAGGTAAAATGTCCGTTCATTACGAAAAACATACCAAGAATAGTGATCACGATATTAGTGACCGCATTGACCATCTGAGGCACCATTCCCAGAAGATTGTCCACCAGCTGAAAGCTCACAACCTGTTTATTTACGCTTGCCTGAAAGCCGGCCCATCTGCTGAAGAAGCCGTTTTCGGCACCGGCAGCCTTTATGGTCTCGATCATTTCTATCCCCGATACCGTTGCGGAATAAAGCTTTCCCTCATCTCTCTGCTGAACTCTGGTAACATTTATTCTTTTATTTGAAATGATATTGGTGATCCATAGATTTATGATTATGGAAAACATGCCTATCAGCGTAAGAATCGGACTGTATTTGATCATAACGAAAAGATATACGAACATCATGATAAAATTGATGCAAAGTGGTGCAATGGTCCCAACCACAGTCTGGGTTATCGTCGCATTCTGCATCTGACGCTGCTGGATATCTCCGGCCATCCTCTGGGAAAAGAACTCCATCGGGAGCCTCAGCACCTTCCACATGTATGTTGAATTACCAACGGCATCCATTTTTCCGCTTATTCGAAGAGATACAACAGCCTGTATCCAGCTTGCAACAAACTGAAGTACGGCAAAAAATGAAATGCCTGCAATAAAAGGCATAAACCATTCCGGTTTCTGCCCGGTCAACAGCTGATCGATGAAAATTCTGGAAAAAGCAGGATTGATGACATTAAAAGCCGCTACGATCATGGTTGAGATCACCATGAATACAAATGACGAGCCGGTTCCCGATAGACGTTCCAGTGCAAATCCCATAACATTTTTCTTTTTGCCCGAGGGTTCAAAGCTCTCTGTCGGTTCGAACTGTATGGCAATTCCCGTAAAGCTCTCGTCAAATATTTTCATCGAGACCTCTACGTTACCGTAAGCCGGATCGTTAATAAGTGCCTTGTTGTTTTTAAAGCCGCAAAGCACCACGAAGTGATTAAAATTCCAGTGGATGATACAGGGAAAGGTGGCATATTGTTTTAACTCATCCACCTCATAACGATATCCTGCAGACTCAAGCCCATGAGCTCTTGCTGCTTTCAGAATGTTCCTGGCATTGGAACCATCACGGGAGACACCGCAGTCCAGCCTCATTTGCTCAAGCGGAACCCACTTCCCGTAATAAGCAAGTACCATAGCCAGCGATGCGGCTCCGCATTCAAGAGCCTCCATCTGCATAACAACAGGCACCTTTACAACACCTGTTTTAACAGGTTTTTTATTTGATTTATTATTCATAGTCATAATCTCTGATCAAATATTCTTTACATTAAGACTCGTCTTAGAGTCAATCATACAGAAAGCTTATCGGACTTTCTGTATAGACTTTTATTTTGGCTGCGTAGGTCCCCTCTTCCAGGTCTCCGTCAAGCAAAATGCTGTATACCCAGTCTCCCGGTTCATAGCCCGCAATATGAAGGGCGTATTCTCCCATTTCGTTTACAGCCATACCGGGCTCTTTTTCAATGCTGTTTACCGTAAGCTTTTTTCCGTCGGCATCAACCTCAAGCCCTTCCTTTATTTCATCTATATCTTCTTCGGGAATATAGCAGTACAGACCCTCTTCATCACTTGTAATAACCGTATCTTTATATGAAGCAACCGAACCAAAACCGGCCCATACTAAAACTCCCAAAAGCAGCAGTGCTATTACGATTATGGTAATCCAGGCCCCGGGAGTTGCAACTCTGATATAGTCATTAAGATGTTCGGGAGATTTTATCCTGTCAAGACTCTTTTTTCTGAACAGATTATTTTCTTCAGCCATTAAAAATACTCTCCAATAACATAAACATATTTATGTCTGGTATTTTACCATATTTTGGTGTTTTTTTAAATACAATAACTATTTTACTATAACCTTTGTAGCACACTCTATCCCGCCGGGAGCCGTAAGATGAACCGTGGTTTCGCCCTCTTTAATGGGTTTAAGAATATTAAGATCTCCTACCGTACAGATGGATTCATCGTCAACGGATATCTTAATGCCGAGCTTTTCCATATCCTCCGGACTCAGTTCACGCATGACATAATTTGTAAAGGTTGCAGTAGGCCTTATGGCAACGGCATAAGGATCGTCTCCTGAAATAACAAGCTCATCCATAAACATATTCAATCCGGACAATCTGAAGGTATTGAGGTCTCCCGAGCTTACACTTTCTCCCAAAACACAGAAGCATACCGGCCTGGTAAAGCCCTCATAGTGAATATTGGCTATCGTCATTCCCGGATTTTTTGCTATAACACTGCCGTCTTTACCGATAGAAATGATGTTTTCATCATAATCGGTATATGCAATATCCTTTTTGTTTATTGCAGCCGTATTGTAATTATTATCAAGATAATAGTATCCCAGATCAAAGGTTTCGCCTATATTTTCATACCCGGTAACATAGGTTGCGCTGACGCCGATCTTGCAGTGTGACTCCATACCAAAGTAACTGATCGCCTGACGGATATTATCCGCCTGCTCATCACTTCTGTCGATCTCATCGGTGTATTCCAGCTTTGCCCTTACAAGCCTGGTAGACCAGATCCCCCAGGCCGTGCTGGAAGAGCCGCTGTAGGCATAGCCGATAAGCACCTGATCGGAAGGTTTTATATGTCCGTTTGCATCAGAAATAATACCGACATTATGTGCTCCGCAGATCACATTGGTATTTATCTCCGAAACCCTTTCAAAATTCACTCCGTCATCGGACTCAAAATAAAGCAGGCAGCTGCTGTTCTGGAAGCGCCTGTTAACACAGACAGCCAGGAACTTCTCACAGGCTTCAACATAAGCCACATCCAGAGAATCACAATCATAAAACGTATACTCGTCATCTCCGGTGGAATCTGTTCTGTCAACGGCAATTCCTTCAACTGAAAGCCTGGAGGGCCACATAGGATCCGTAAGATCCGCAGTACGAACCTCCGTTGCCTTCATTCTCTCAAGCGTGTGCGTGTATGAATCATGGGTGGAATAGATATAGAGTACATCTCCGACAACCACAAAAGAAGGCTCTCCCTCTCCCCAGGCAAGATTAACACCATCGTAGGCAATAAGAGGTTTGGGCATACCGCCCCAGCCTTTACCGTTCCATTTAAGAAACGGTCCGTCGGGATTTTCGGAACGAGCAATAAAAGCACTATTACAAAGCCCGTTTCTGGTTTCGTCTATTGTAGATGTATATCCAAGATAATAATAACCATCATAATAAAAGACATCAGGATCGCAGACCGATAAAGCATCCGCAGAATTGGGCGTAGGAGTAAGAACGATCTTTTCGTCACCCCAGCTTTCTCCACCATCGTCAGAATGGCGATAGGTGAACCAGTCGAATTCATGAGTCGTATCTCCGGGTGATGAAAAATAGGCGTCAATGCCACCATTTCCGTCAGACATAAGAGAAGGCCCATACCTGTAATCCTGCATAAGACTGCTTCTGGGCGCAAAAATATCCCAGCCACTGTCTTCAAGAGTAAGCTTTATATGCTTTCCGGCATAGCTTCCCGGAGCAACCGGTTCGCTGCTCTTCTCTTCGGTTTTATCCGACACTGCCGCATTTTCGCTTGATATAGCCTTATCATTCTTCTTTGGAAGATTATTGCTGTTCTCCTTTAGAACCGGAGCGGTACCGCAGGATACAAGAAATACCGATATACAGAATGCGATAAAGCACATCAACACGGTTTTTCGTGATATATATTTCATAAAGTTAACCTTTGCTTAATTTCAGGCTTTTGAAAATTATGATAAAAGTAGTATACTCAATTGCGAGTATTAACAGTATAAAGGATAACCATATAAAAATACAAGGAGAATTAAAATGAATCTCGACAGAGACCGCGTAAAGCGGGAATTTGCAACATATACAAACAATTACGATCCTTCCGATCCGAAGATAAAGCTGAAGATAATACATACCTATAAGGTAGCTGATATTGCCGAAAAGATAGCTGTTTCGGAAAACCTCTCTCCCGAAGAATGTGATATTGCTTTCCTTCTGGGTATGCTGCACGACATAGGCCGTTTTGAACAGATCAGGCGTTTTCACACCTTCAAGGATTCAATATCCGTAGATCACGCTGCCTTAAGCGCAGACATTCTGTTTAAAGACGGTCTTATCAAAAAATTTGTTGATGAACCTTATGAAGCTGATCTCATAGAAAAAGCCATCCGGGTGCACAACGTTTATGCTCTTCCTAAAAAACTGACCGTGCGTGAGCTTTTATTTGCCAACATCCTGCGCGACGCCGACAAGCTGGATATCCTCCGTGTAAACATCGAAAGCCCGATCCCGGATATTTTTGATGTATCAGAAGAAGAGCTTAAAAGCCAGCCCATAACAGATGAGGTGTACAGAGAATTTCTCTCCCACTCCAATATTAACCGTGCCATAGTTAAAACCAGGATGGACTCCTATATCACAAAGATCGCCTTTGTATTCGGGCTCGTTTTTAAAGCAAGCTATAAAGAACTGCTCCGGGAGGGGTATCTGATGCAGCTTCTTGAATTTAAAAGCAACAACCCGCAAACCTCAGAGCAGTTCGAAAAGATCAGAAATGAAACTATAGATTATGTAAACTTACACCTGTAAATACATTTTATTTTAGCGAAGCAAAGATTTATGTAAACTATTTATGTCCCCTTTACATATACATAATTTTCAGCTATGGTAGCACCGCCGGACTTGAATTCCGTAGCGATATGCACACCCTTTGTGTGGGCAATCCTGTCGCCTCTGTATTCGTCCACCCCTTTAACCGCCTTGGTAAACGTCTTTTTATTCTGATCGTAGACAACCTTGTTCCCGGATTGTTCCTGCAGCTTAAGAGCCTCTGCATCATCCATATCCTCAAGCCAGGTAAGCTCTATTTCTCTTCCGCCGGCCTCACGGAAAAAATCATCCACGCTGATCGGCTGCTCAGCATCATTGTATTCCGGAACATCACTGTCTGTGCCGGGCTGGGAATTTCTTACATACAACATTTCACCGTCAATACGCACGATCGACACATAATGATGAGCCTTAAGAGTGGCTATCGGGCCATGCTTTAACCCCTCAGCAACTGCCTTTATAAACTCAACCTTTCTCTTTTCCACAAGTCCGGCCTCTATTGATTCGTTGGACGACGAAGGGATCGTGAAGTTGTGGACGCTTACCGGGAAGGGAAGGATCTTTCTGTCAAAGAACATATCTCCTACGGCAAATGCATTTCCCATGTTTCCGTCCTTTTTCATAAAGCTCTTGATATTATCTCTGACGTCAGCTGTATCCGCTGAGTTATCCTTAAACTTCAGCTTATATTTCAGCACATCCTTCTGTTTTATTGTGCCGGGCAGTCCATGCTGTATCCTCTTGTAATTTATTATAGAAGCCGTAGCGCAGCTCCAGCAGCTGAGGCTGTATCTCTGTGCTTCGTAATGAAGCTTACCGGGATCCTTTATTCCTACCTGATAATTTAAGGTAGGCCTTTCTTCTCTTGCCTCCCTGAGCAGCTTCATACCCTCTTCTCTCTGCTCCTGCATATATATGATACGCTTAAACATGGTTAAGATTTCACGCTGGTTCAGCGCTATACCTGCCTCATCCGGATTTCTTCCATGTGCATCATGCTTATTCATGTCATCCGATTTTTCATGACCTAATATGAAGTTGTCATACGCCTTTACTGCATCCTCACGGTCATAAAACAGGTCGCTGAAGTGAGACTTGAGAGTACCCGAGTACCTGATATCGGTAAGCATCTTATATCCTTCATAAAGAATCTGCTTCTGTTTATCGGTTAAGGTGTAGCTGTCGGTAATGTCCTGCAGGGTCTTGAGCTGACTCATCCCCATATAGAGTATTCTTTTGAAGGCTTCATCATCTATAGGAGCAAGATTGTCCTTAAACGTGATATTCTTTTTAAAGCCTGCATATACCTTCTCATCAAACTTGGCGCAGTATGCCTTCCAGTCCCTTGTTTCATCTCCCTTAAGGTCCGGATCATCCTTGGGAAGGTAGTTTTTCTTTTTGGCAAACATAGGCTGCTTTGCATACCCATACTGCAGCTGGTATGCCAAAGCCTCATCCTCATCATAATAATTGTTATAATTTCTGTTCTCTTCTTCCTGAAGACGTCTGGCAAGTTCAAGGTCGCCATCGGTGTTCACATTGCCTGTATTAAAGACCTTCTTTGCTTTTTGGGTATTGACGGCGGATTGTTTTTTTTCAAGCTTTACATCCACGATCGTATGATTCAAAGCAGACATATCAAAGGTCTTATATTCTTTTCTGTATTTCGTAAGAAGCTTTTCGGGATTCGATCCCCTTGTAAAATGGCCTTTTTCCTTTATGATCCTGAGCCTTACCTGTGCATCGTAATAGGAATAGAGAGTCTGGTATTTTTCCTTATCCCCTCTCTTCTGCCTTATCCTTCTGTTTGCGAGTGACCTTCTTGACATAAGTTCCTCAAGGCTCAATGCTTCCATCTGTGTCTTTCCGATAAGTGCAAACATTGGATTCTTAAAAAGCATCATTCTTGCTTCATAGGTCTGTTTGATCTCATCAAAGGCAGAAAGGCGGGCCATTATCTCCGTAAGCTGTTCTTCATCGTATGCAAGCTTTACCCCGGAATCTCCTCCGAGATATGAATAGTCCCTGTATTTTGCAACCAGCTGTTTAACGTTATCAAAGCCCTGAAGCATCGAAAGCTTTTTGACCATGTCTCCCTTCTGCACAAGGTTTAAATTGCTGTCAAACGCAAAATCCCTGATATTGGTACTCATAACCAGGCCGAACACCTTTTCCATATATGTAACCTTTTCATGAAAACCATCATATGCTTCATCCTTGGTTTCATTTGCCAGAAGAGACTTCATAAGGGAAAACTCCTCAGGATCAGCCTTCAAACCTTTCTTTTTGTCCTGATCTCTTAAAACTCCGATAAGACGGAACGTACTGTCATCAAGGCCTTCTGCATTTTTCCCGGCATCCGATTTAAGCTTTGCAAGCTTTTCACCCTCAGCAGATTCCTCTCTCTTTATCATAGCGATCTTGGAGGTTTTGCTGGAGTATTCGGCAAGCCTCTTATTCTTAGTCTTTCCCTTTACTGTCGCGCTCTTTTTATCCTTATCCTGAGCATAGGCATAGGCTTCCATTATACGGTCCGTAAGCTCTGCCTTGTCAACATTCTCACGCTTTAAGACCTTTTTTGTATAGTCGTAGCTGACCCTCTTAAAGCTGGTCTTCTTGTCTACATCCTTTTCCTTTTCAAAGATGGGGGCGTTCTCATCCTCACCCTTCTGCTTTTGTACGGGTTCTTTGACCGGTTCCTTGACCTTCTTTTCGGTTTTTTTCTTCTGTGCGTTGGCCAAAGGAGGGTTATTGTTATTTCCTATCTCTGGTTTTTCGTTTTTTTCCTTTTGTGCATTGGCCAGGGGAGGGTTATTGTTATCTCCCATCTGTGGTTTTTCGGTCTTTTTCTTCTGTGCATTGGCCAGGGGAGGGTTATTCCCCATCTGTGGTTTTCCGATTTTCTGATTATGTGCCTCAATAGGGTTTGGAGGCATTACCGGAGGAAGAGTGGCCTCCTTGCGTTTTATTGCTTCCGCAAAGGGATCGGCCATGTTCTTTTCTATTTTATCGAAAAGGTTACCGTGTTCCATACTTTCTCTCCTGTCTCATACCGGTTTTTATCCCCGGTTTCTATATTAAATATACGAATGCTTTCAAAAAATGAACAATCCCCAAGACTTTCCGGTAATGAAAATCCGAAAAGCCGGGGCCCCGGCTAATTAAAGGCGGTTCTCCGGCTTATTTCATCTGTTTAAAACGATCATTTATTATCCGTTAAGCTTTTCAATAATGCCGGGTAATTTGGCATCAACCGTATCGTTATCGATCTGGCAGGTTCCGGCATTGGCATGTCCGCCACCGCCGTACTCTAAACAGATATCTCCGATATTTACCTTGGATGACCTGTTGATTATCGATTTTCCGATCATTACGGCCGTATTCTGCTTTTTAAAGCCCCAGGCTACATGAACGCTTATCTCTATTTCGGGATTCATGGCATAGACCATGAACCGGTTTCCTGCGTAAATCGTATCTTCGTTTCTTAAGTCAACAACTATTACCTTATCGTGAACGGTTGAAACCCTCTTAAGCTGTTCCTTGAACTTCTCCTGATGTTCAAAATAAAGGTCTACCCTTTCCTTAACATCCGGAAGCTTAAGCACATCCTGAATGGAATGGTCCACACAGAAATCGATAAGCTCCATCATAAGATCGTAATTGGATATCCTGAAATCGTGGAAACGGCCGAGGCCTGTCCTGGCATCCATAATGAAGTTAAGAAGTACCCAGTCCTTGGGATCCAATATCTCATCCTTTGTGAAGTCTGCGCTGTCGCCCTTGTCAACGGCCTCCATTATCTCTGTGGAAACCCTTTTGAATTTTGCTTCTCCGCCGTAGTAATTGTATACTACTCTGGCTGCGCTCTTGGCATCTCCCTCTATGATAAACCTGTCTTTTACTTCGTCTGCATTTACACGGCTTAATTCACTTTCGTGATGGTCAAATGCGATCTTAACTCTGGGATCAAAGGGAAGGTTTGTAGTGATATCGTCTCCCGTAAGCTCTATCTTACCGTCCTGCACATCCTTGGGATGAACAAACTTTATCTCATCTATAAGATCCAGTTCTTTTAGAAGCATGGCACATACCAGGCCGTCAAAATCGCTTCTCGTAACAAGTCTTCTGCTCATATAATTTTCCTCTTTTCTTAAATTCAAGTCTATTTTGGCTATTATAGCATAAAGAAGTCTTAAAGTTAAAACAAAGTTAATTTTAAAACAAATCCGCAGCTGCAGCCTTCAAAGTTTCCGCCGATTCCATAAGAGCCTTTTTCTCTTCCTCGTTAAGGCTTATCGGCACCGCGTTCTCAACTCCGTTTTCACCGACTATCGCAGGCATGCTCAAGGCTACATCGCTAACGCCGTGGTTATCATGCTGGATAAATGATACGGGAAGAATGGATTTTTCGTCTCTGACTATAGCTTCACAGATACGCCTTACACTCATGGCGATACCGTAATAGGTTGCCCCCTTCTTTTCTATTATCCTCTATGCGCTGTTCTTAACCTCTTCGGCTATCTTCTTCATGGATTCCGTATGCTGAAAATGCCCTCTCATCTCACAGAAATCATCAAGCTTTACTCCCGAAACATTTACACTGCTCCAGGCTGCTATCTCGCTGTCACCGTGCTCTCCGATGATAAATGCGTGAATGGAACGGCTGTCAACGCTCAAGTGCTCGCCAAGAAGATATTTAAGACGGGCCGAATCCAGTACCGTACCGGAACCGAAAACCTTCGCTTCGGGAAAACCGCTGAACTTAACCGCAGCGTATGTAAGTATGTCAACAGGGTTTGCTACAACCAAAAGGATCGCATCCTTATTGTACTTTATGATCTCGGGGATTATGGACTTAAATATTCCTACATTCTTTTTAGCCAGATCCAGTCTGGTTTCACCCGGCTTTTGTCCCGCACCTGCCGTAATGACTATAACCGATGCGTCCGACAGATCCTTGTAATCTCCGGCGTAGATCTGCATAGGCTTTGCGTATGTAAGACCGTGGCTGATATCCAAAGCCTCTCCCTCTGCCTTGTCCCTTGATGCATCGATCAGGACCATTTCCGAAAACAGGCCGCTCTCCATAAGAGCAAAGGCCGATGCGGAACCGACAAAACCACAACCTATGATACCGACTTTTCTGCTGTCTGCCATAATTACCTCCTTAA
>JAILOD010000029.1 GCA_024691015.1 Lachnospiraceae bacterium | reverse complement strand
GTAAGGCATGGCAAAAATAAAAAAGACTCATATCCTGCTCTGTGCGATCGGAGCATTATTACTGACAGCTGTTGTAATGCTGGGAACCATAAAAAGGATAGATACCTGGGTTTCCGACCGTCTCTTTCAGAGAGCGGGATTGACGAATGGCAATATCCTGGTTATCGGAATAGACGATAAAGCCTTAAACGCCATCGGGCCCTACAATACCTGGGACAGGCACATCTACGCAAAGGCACTTGAAGCCTTAAACAGCGATCCCGCAAAAAAGCCTGCAGTGACCGCTCTCGATATGCTCTACACCGGAGAATCGGACCCCGAAGCCGACCGTCACCTCGCTAAAGCAGCAGCCTCTCTCGGAAATGTAGTGACCGCAAGCTTTGCCGAGCTTGGCGAACAGGTCCTCACAGACCAAAACGGCCATATGAGCTTTGATAACTATGCCGTTTTAAACTACGAAGAACCCTATGAGGATTTAAAAAACGTAACTACACAGGGCCACATCAATGCCCAATACGATACAGACGGAATAATGCGTCACGCTCTTTTATATATCGAACCAGGCGACAGCTCCTCTCCCGTATACTCCTTTTCCTACGAGGCTTCAAAGCTCTATATGGAAGATAAGGGCGGGTTAAACAGGCTTCCCAAAACCGACTCCTACGGAAGATTCTATGTTCCGTTCACTGCCGGCCCCGGCGGTTATTACGACGGCGTTTCTATCTCCGACCTTATTTCCGGAGAAGTATCCCCCGATTATTACGCAGGTAAGATAGTCCTCATCGGCCCTTATGCGGTCGGTCTGCAGGACGCATATTTCACACCCATAGAGCCGGCAAGCCAGATGTATGGTATAGAATTTCATGCCAACGTCATTGAGTCACTTATAAGCGGAAACTTCAAAAATGACGTTCCCGCTGCCCTTCAGGGTATCATACTTTTTGCTGTCACATTTTTACTGCTGCTCTTCTTTACCGCTAACAGGCCCGTGATATCCGGGCTCACCGGAGCCGGTGCGCTCATCATAAGCCTTGCAGCAGCACTCCTTATGTACAGTCACGCCGGGCTTATAATACATCCCCTGTGGCTTCCCTTCGGGATCATCATTTCCTACATTGCTTCAATAGTCGTTCACTATGTAAAGGCAGCGGCTCAGAGAAGAGAGATAACCCATACCCTTGAGAGATATGTTGCTCCCGAGATCGTAAGTGAGATATTAAAAGACGGCACCGAAAATCTTTCCCTCGGCGGAAAGCTCTGCAACATAGCAGTTCTCTTCGTAGACGTAAGAGGCTTCACAACCATGTCAGAACGCCTGGATCCCGAAAAGGTTGTATTCATTCTGAATAAATATCTGGACATGGCCAGCGGCTGTGTCGACACCTATAAGGGTACGCTGGATAAATTCGTGGGGGATGCCATGATGGCCTTCTGGGGTGCCCCGCTTGAAATGGAGGACCCGGTCTACAACGCCGTTAAAACTGCCAAAGCCATAACGGACGGAGCAGCAAGGGTTTCGGATGAGCTGAAAAATGAGATAGGTGAGGAATTAAAGGTTGGCGTTGGAGTTCATTACGGACAGGCCGTAGTAGGCAATATGGGATCGGAGCGCCACATGGATTACACCGCAATAGGCGATACCGTAAACACCGCCGCAAGGCTTGAAGCCAATGCTCCCGGCGGCACCGTATACATTAGCCGCGCCGTTGCGGATGAGCTTGAAGGCCGCATAAAATATACCTCTCTCGGTGACACGGTAAAGCTTAAAGGTAAAGCAGAAGGCTTTGAAGTATTGAGACTCGATGAGATAGATTGAACCCGGTAAATGAACGTCTATCTATTTATACAAACCGGCTCTTGCCTTGCCGCCTATTACTCCCAGACCGCCGCATACAACCACTATTATAAGGCCTACTCCCCAGTGGCTGTTGGCTTCCCTTACCGCATTTAAAAAGCTCTGTGCTATATTCACATCTCTTTTGGCCTTCTCGGGAAACTGTGCATCTCCTACAGTGTTTTCGGTTTCGGTCCTTCCATCTCCCCAATCGCCTTTCCCGGCCAGCTCTTCGGGGCATTCATATCCGTAATAGGTGTATATCTCCGAGGCCAGAGCCGAAAAGGTATTGCCCGCTGCCTCATTCCACTTTCCGATCCTTGAGGGACGTTTTGCCTTTGAATCTATAATCTCCTTTGCCCTTTCCTCTGTAATAATGTCTTCAGCCTCTTCCCCTATCACAACCTTTTGTTTCCTGTTCGGAAAGCCCGTGCAGAACACAACCATGATCCCGTTATCCTTATGTGCGATCTGCCACTTCTCTGCCAGTTTCTCGCAATACGTATCAAAGCGGTCTTCGTGGGTATTCGGAACAGCAACCACAACCAGAGGCACACCTGTATTATCTTCCAGGTAATAGCCTTCATCTAATATAAAATTCTCGGTCTCTTCGTTTAAAACTTTGCTGTAGTCTTCCACGTAAAAATAATCGGTATACTCCGGATAAACCGTTGCATAGGGATTGACATCGTACGTAAATATCACAATGAATATAAAAAGCCAACCGGCAGCAAGTATCCCTGCTATGATCAATAATGTCAATATAAATTTACTGTTCACTTATTTTTCACCTCTGAATTAAAAAACCATCACGCCCTCCCCGATTGACACAGCCCTCAAACTGTGCAAAAATCAAAAAGTTTGAAGGAGGAGCACATGAATATCGTACTTTTGGAGCCGGAGATCCCGGCAAATACCGGAAATATCGGCAGGACCTGTGTTGCCACAAATACAAGGCTGCATCTGATAAGGCCGTTCGGCTTTAAGCTTAACGAGCAGAGCATAAAACGTGCGGGCCTGGATTACTGGAATGACCTCGATGTGACGGAATACATAAACTATGCGGATTTTCTTGAAAAGAACCCTTCCGCAAGGCTGTTCTTTGCAACCACAAAGGCACATAAAACCTATGATGAAGTGTCCTTCAGGGAGGATGATTACATAGTCTTCGGTAAGGAAAGTGCCGGCATTCCGGAAGAGATCCTTGTGGAAAACGAGGAATGCTGCATACGTATCCCAATGTACTCTGATATCCGTTCACTGAATCTTTCAAACTCCGTAGCAATAGTCCTCTATGAAGCATTAAGGCAAAACCATTTTAATGGTCTGAACCTGACCGGACACCTGCACCGCCTTAACTGGAAATGATTTTTTTTAAATAATTTCCTTTTGGTGGCTCTGCGATAATAAGTAAAAACAGGAGCTAAAAGCCCCTGTTCCTATTTGAAAACCTTTTTTATGGCATTTAAAAGATGTTCCTTTTTAGCCGGTTTTAAAAGATAACCGTTCGGCTTCAGTGCAAGAACGGACTGGATATGCTCCTTATCTCCCGCCCCGGTAAGGAAAAATACCGGAATGTTTTTCATTGATTCACCGGCTCTTATCATTTTCAGAGTCATCTTTCCGTCAAGATCCGGCATCTCATAATCAAGGAAGATGATGTCCGGATGGGTATCCATTATCATGGGAATCGCCTCCACCCCTGACTGAACCGTTGTGACGTCGTATTCTTTATGCAGAAGGCCCTGCGTTAATGCAAGAGATACAGGATCGTCATCAATTATCATTATCCTCTTTCTGGCAGGCTCTTCCTGAACCATCGTATTTTCTGCCGTATCATTTAATCCGAGTGCTTTCTTTTCCTCCTCAGCCAGAACGTCGCTTCGAAGCCTAAGATCAAACTTCTCGTCAACAACCTTATATTTTATGCAATCCAGATAAGCCGTTACTCCGCCATACACATTTTTTGCTTCGATCCTGCAGGGTGTTCTGTCATTATCAATGAGACGCTCTATAACCCGGCGCATCTTTTCGGCATATCTTCGTTTCAGGATTTCTTTCAGCTTTTCCTTCTTGATAGTCTGAACCTGATAATCAAAATCAGGCATCAACTCCTTGCTCTTATACAGAGTCACTTCTCTGACATTTATAAGATCCAGCCTGCGACGGGATTCGTCCAGCACAATACCGTATTTTTTATATTCTTCGTCCTCATCTCCCATTTTCCCGACGCTGACTATTGTTCTTATTCCCTGCCGGTTTCCGATCATTTTGGATTTGATCTCCTCTGCCGCATAGACCAGACCTCCTACAATGGAGCCCTTGTTTTCATCTGTCAGGATCTTTCCTCCACAATGGATATCACAATCGAGGATGTACCCGGCCTCTATATCGCCGTGTGCCGTAATATCGGCATATTCTATAAATTTAGCGGTGAGCTTTTTACCGCAGGTAATGATGGCATGTTCACCACCGGATATACCGCCTTCTATGGTAACATTGTCTCCGGCCTCTATCAGGGCACTCTGTACGATACCTAAGATGTTGATATTTCCGCTGGCCCTTATCTAAACACCTGATTCAACATTTCCCGTTATGATTATATCTCCGATAAAGAAAACATTTCCGTATGTCTGATTGACATTCTTATTGATCTCCAGAGTGGATTTAACGACAATTTTTCCGGGTTCAACCTCCACCTTTCCGTCTTCCTCGGAATAAAAATTGTTGGTTTTTTTATCAAAACGACAACCTATAAGACGTGGCATCTGATGCTCTCTTGCACCCTTTGGTTTAAGCAGAACACCCTTCACGGTAGACCCGAAATGTCCCGGAATCGCCTTGTGATATGTGGCTATAAGATCGTTTTTTGAAACCGTGCCAACAGAGTTTATGTTTGAATAATCAACTGTGCCGTCATCCAAAATCTGAGGCTTCTTATGAGATTCCTCCTGTGAAAACATATATTCAAAATAGCCATCAATACCATCGATCACAGGTGTACCTTCAGCGATAAGAACAGGTGTGTTATAAACATGCCCTTGGATCATATCCATAACAGTCTCTTTATCCAGCCCCTGTGAAATACCTTTTTTCTTTATTTCGGTAAATACTTCTTCACTGTAATAATCAAAAGTATCGTCTTCAGGCTCAGGAAGCATCAGATAAGCCTTCATATCGTTATCTGCAAATGTAATTGATATTTCTGCCATATATTCAACCCCTTATTTAAACAGTCGGATAATGGTTAAACAAATAATTAAAGAAAATATTTCTAATTATATACTTGCTTTATATTCTATCGTATAAACAAATGTTTTTCAACGTTTTACAGGCTTTAAAAATTGTTGACATAACAACTTTTTTAAACGATAATTTATCTGTATGATTGGTTTACTATGTCGTCATACAGGTTTGTTATCAGTATATTTATCCGCAGTATTTGTAGGGGTTTAAATGTTACATTCCGATAAAAGCTTAATCCGCATACGCCATATTTTTCAGGTGCTCAGCGTCATCTTTGTTATTCTTGCGCTCATTTTAACCTTTTACGAAATATCAACTCACAAACAGGAACAGGCCGAAGAAACCCTAACCCCTGCAGTCTACGAACACCATATAGCATTTATAAGCTCCTATTCTCCCCAGTTCTATACATATGCGGAACAGGAAACAGGTCTTGAGCGCGGTCTGTTCAAAAACAATATAAATTACGATGCCTTCTATATGGATTCGAGGCATTTCGGAACCCAGAAGGATATCAATGATTTCTACGTTTTCTTCAAAAACAGGATCAAATCCAGCTATCCTTACGAAGCGGTAATAGTTGGTGATGATGCTGCCCTGGAGTTTATTCAGGCACACAGAAAGGAGCTTTTCCCCGACACTCCCATCATCTTTTACGGAATAAACAATAAGAAGCTTGCAGAACAGGCCGGCAAGGCAAAAAATGTGACCGGCTACATTGAGGAAGAAAAAACCGAGGATGTTATACGCACGGCAAAAAACATCCTTCCACATACAAAACGTATAATCGGTCTTTTTGACGATACCTCCACAGGTGTTGCCGAGCAGAACGACTTTTACGGCTGTGCCGGAAAATTCCCGGAATTTGATTTTGTCGGAATAGATACCTCAACCCTTACCCAGGATGAATTTATATCACAGCTTGAAGCACTTAAAGAAGGGGATGTTGTGATATTTATGTCCTGCTTTGCCGATAAAGACGGGAATTTTTATACCTTGAGCGAGAGAACCTACACCATTATTTCCCACACCGACGTACCGGTTTTAAGAAATCTGAACGGAGGTGTCGGACAGGGGGTTTTAGGTTGTATATACATCGATCTGGATGATCAGGCGGAGCGTGCAGCAAATCTTACCGCAGATATCCTGAACGGGAAAACGGACATTGCGACTACCAAAGTTAAAAACGAAGCCTTAACTAAATCCATCTTTGACTATAATATAATTCAAAAATACAATATCAATCCTTCAAAGCTCTCCGAAGAAACGGTTTTCATAAACGCCCCCGAAGACTTTTTTGACAAATACGATATTATTCTCCTTCCCGGTCTGTCTATCATAATAAGCCTTATTCTCTTCCTGATAGCTTCGGTTATAACCAATACCTTATCCAAACGTACAGCCATGGAACTTCGTCAGTCAAGGGATAAAATAGAAGAGAGTAAGATAGAAATGCAGTACAAGGCAGAGTATGACGATCTTCTTGACATATATAACCGCCGTACAATTCAGGAACGGCTAAATTCAACACTTACACAGGAAAGCACCTACAGCGTTCTTATGACGGATCTTGATGACTTCAAGGGCATAAACGAAGCCTACGGTAACGCTGTTGCCGATGATATTTTAAAGGGTTTTGCTGCAAGGCTTAAACAGATCGCGAAAGAAAGAAAATGGGTGATAGGCCGTTTTGGCGGAGACGAATTCCTTATTATGATACCCGACGTGCAGCTTAATGAAACTTCAAATGAAGTTCTCGACATTGTAAATGTTTTTTCCAGGCACTTCCCTATCGGTGAAGAAACCATCATACTCTCTGTCAGTATAGGTATATCAAATTCCGATGGTGTAATGACTCCGGATCAGCATATAACCAATGCCGAGGTTGCAATGTATGAGGCAAAAAAACGTGGTCGCAAGTGTGTTTATATATATTCGGAAAGGATGAAAACAAAGCTCAGAGAAGATAACCTGATCAGGGCGAAGCTGCTTGATGCCTTTGACAACGACGGCTTCTTTATGCTCTACCAGCCCCAGATAGATGTAAATACCGGAGCGGTTTCAGCTTATGAGGCCCTTGTACGTATGAAGGCTCCCGGAATATATCCCGGGCAGTTCATTCCCGTTGCGGAACAAAACGGCTGGATAGGAAGAATAGGTCGTACAACCACAAAGCTTGTGGTTGAGCAGCTTGCGAAATGGAAGGAAGAGGGACATGAATTAAAGCCTGTTTCCATCAATTTTTCAAGCAATCAGATGAGCGATTCAGGTTATGTGGATTTCCTGAAGGACCTTCTTAAAGAACACGACATTCCTTCAAAATACATAGAAATAGAAATTACGGAAAGCCTCTTCCTTGAAAGGACACAGATGGCGGAAAGCCTCTTTGAAAAATTTAAGGAAATGGGGATCCGTCTCCTTATGGATGATTTCGGAACAGGCTATTCATCTTTAGGATATCTTACCTACATCCCCGTAGATGCCGTAAAGCTTGACAAATCACTGGTAGACAACTATCTCGTCGACGGGAAGGATACCTTTATAAAAGACCTGATCACCCTGATCCACGATCTCGACAAGGAAATGATCGTAGAAGGTGTTGAAGAAGAATGGCAGTTAAACAGACTTAGAGAATTTGGTGCTGATATAATTCAGGGCTATTACTTCAGTAAACCCATATCTGCAGAAGAAGCTATTGTTTTTAAGACTTAAATCTTATTTTTTCGTTGACATTTCCATGTTTTGCTCATAATATAATCTATGTTTAAAACTCAATACATAATGATCGGTGCTAAAGGTGATCAATCCACCTTGGATAATAGGGAATCAGGTGTAAAACCTGAACGATCTCGTCACTGTAAAAGCGGAGTCAAAAGCAAAAACCACCGGAAAACCGGGAAGGGGCTTTTAGGCCTTGAGGCTTGAGTCAGGAAACCTGCCGTTCATTAAAGTACAGGGTTTACCCGGATCACGAGGCCTTGATCGTACTTATGCTTATATACCTATGTTTACAGTGTGTTCAAATCCTCCGTTTCCGGAGGATTTTTTATTTTAACTTCAGGAGGAAAAATTATGAAAAAAGCAATCTCAACTCTATTGTCACTGGGCCTTGTAGCCTCTCTTTTGATCGGCTGCGGAAATGCAGCAGCTCCCGCCGCAGAGGCATCAGCACCTGCTGAAGCAGCACCCGCTGAAGAAGCAGCTCCCGCTGAGGAAGCTAAAGCAGAGGAAGCACCTGCCGAAGAAGCAGCTCCCGCCGAAGAGGCTGCACCTGCCGAAGAAGCAGCTCCCGCTGAAGAGGCAGAAGCCGATGACGAAGAGAACTACGAAACAGGCGATGCAACTCTTGACAACATCAGAAATCAGGATGAGATCGGCGAAAACGAGATCCTTGTTGTCAGCTTCGGTACAAGCTTTAACGACAGCAGAAGACTTACAATCGGTGCTATAGAGCAGGCACTCGAGGATGCGTTCCCTGATTACAGTGTAAGACGTGCATTCACTTCAGGCATCATCATCGACCACATTGAGAAGAGAGACGGTATCAAGATCGATAACGTAGACGAAGCTCTTAAGCGTGCGGTTGACAACGGCGTTAAGACACTTATCGTTCAGCCCACTCACCTTATGAACGGTATCGAGTATAAAGAGCTTACAGACACTATTGCAAACTACTCTGACGCCTTCGAAAAGATCGCTATCGGCGAGCCTCTTCTTACAAGCGATGACGACTTCAAGAGAGTTGCAGAAGCGGTTTACGAAGCAAATAAGGCTTCAGATGACGGTGAAACAGCTATCTGCTTCATGGGTCACGGCACAGAAGCCGATTCAAACAAGGTTTATGCACAGATGCAGGAGGTTATGACCTCTCTCGGTCACGACAATGTATACATCGGTACTGTAGAGGCAACTCCTTCACTTGAAGATGTACTTGCAGCCATCAAGGACAAGGGTTACAAGAAGGCAATTCTTCAGCCCCTTATGGTTGTAGCAGGTGATCACGCAAACAATGATATGGCAGGCGATGAGGAAGACAGCTGGAAGTCACAGTTTACGGCTGCAGGCTATGAGACAACCTGTAATTTACAGGGACTCGGCGAGAACGAAAAGGTCAGAGAGATCTACGTTGAGCATACTCAGGCAGCTATCGACAGCATTAAATAATCATTCCCTCTCGGTGGCTCTGCGATAATAAAGAAAACCCGTCCGGTATATCCGGGCGGGTTTATTTTTTCCGTTTAGTTTTATCCGGTTATTCTCGGCCGTTTTTGAGGCTTATGTCCACTCATAATGGTTATGGCACCTCCAAGCACTTTAATATCGACCTGTTTCAAAGAACCGCCGAACTCTCCGTCCACGGTCCAGGAGGTTTTTTCATTGGAAACAATGCGGACTTCTTTTATCTGTTTAAATGTAATATGCGAATTGTCCCAGTTTCCGTTTGTAAGTGCGTTTATTATATCAGGGGCTTCAGTTATATTATCGGGTGCTTTTATAAGAAGCATTTCCATGTATCCGTCATCTAATCTTACATCCGAATCTCCGAAAATATTCATGCCACCTACCGATATAGTGTTACATATCGCTCCGAAGATGTAGTCCCCTTCCTCCTCAAAGGAATCGGCTTTTATCTTCATGTGGCATTTATATGCAAGATTCTGCGGAAGCTCTGCTATTCCGTTTATGATATAAGCCGCATATCCGAGAGCATTTTTCATCTGCTGGTCCGTATCATAACTTATTGCGGAAAAAGCACCGAAGGCCGCTATATAATTGAAATAGCTTTTGTTGAACGAGCCGATGTCATAGGCAAAGGGTGTACCGTCCGTGATGATCCTGCAGGACCTTTTTACGCTCGAATCGATCTTCATTCCCTTTGCAAAATCGTTGGTACTGCCTGCCGGGATATAACCTAAGACAGGTCTCTTTTCACATTCCATCAGCTGATTTATTACATGATTTAAGGTACCGTCTCCGCCGCCTGCAACTATAATATCAAATTCCGATATAAATGATTCACTCAGACTGTCCGTTCCCAGATTCTTTACGGGATTTACCGGACAGGCGGTTACCATATACCCCTTTTGTGTAAAATATTCCGTTATCTCATAAAAACGTTTTGTCAAAAGGGCTTTTCCCGAAACACTGTTTAAAACAAACAACAGCTTTTTCATTTCTTCACCTCCGACAATTTGTCAGAATTATTATTTAAGTCTATTATATATCTTTT
>JAILOD010000256.1 GCA_024691015.1 Lachnospiraceae bacterium | reverse complement strand
TCTTATTGCCCGTTCGAAGGGGTACGACATTGATACCTATTTTACAGATATTCTGGAAAATATGCCGCATACCGATATCTATCGTGCCATAAAGCCCTATAAAAAGGTCCTCCATCTTGCCAGCATAAAGCAAACCTCGATCGAACGGTTTTTGGGGATAAAGCGCGAAGATGAATATTCGGGGAAAGAGCTCATCGACCATTATATCAACTATATAAACGGTATAAATGCGGATAAGGCACATCTGGATTTTATCCTTCTTCACAACCGTGACGATATTGTATGCGCGGCAAGGATCATTCCGATACTGTCTTATATGCATATATTTGTCTCTCCCGTCACATTGACGAACGTTGAGTGCAAAGATTATACCGACCTTTACGGAAATTCCTCAAGGGAATTTTATATTTCGTTTAAGACGAAGTATTCGGTTCCGAAAAATCATGTTTTCGGTTCACACCCCTACTTTGTTTCATTAAACGGAAATACCGGCAAGATCCGTGTACCTCTTTTTGAAGGAGAGCTAAAGCTTTTTTTTGAGGATTATAAGAACTATTATTATCTTCCCGAGGAAGACACGGCCGTACACAAGAGTATCGCGGCCTTTTCGGATAAGGAAAACAGAGTGAAGGCAAAGCCCGAAACCGCCTATGTGAAGGCCCGCGGGGAATTTCTTCCCCAGGCGGATAAGCTCTTCACTCCTGTTTTAAAAGAAGAATTCAAGTCGAAGGACTTATATTTTGAATTGAAAAAAGGTTTTACAGATGATACAGAAAAGATGCAGACCTATTTAAACCATATCTTAAGCCACTTAAAATACAGGTAACAGCTCGATCACCGATAATTCCGCAGGGTTGTTTATCCTGATGTCTAAGGTATGCGAGCCAAGGCCTCTTGACACTATCATCTTTGTATTGTTTCTGGTGTATACCCCGTCGGTATATTCCGGAAAAAGCTTCATGCTGGCGCCTACCAGACCCTTATTAAAAAGCTTCACCACTCCGCCGTGATTATGGCCGGATAGCACAAGGTCTGCGCCCCATATAGAATATTCCTTTATGAATTCCGGCTTGTGTGCAAGAAGCAGATTATATCTGTCATTTCTGGCTATACCCAGACGGTTGTCAAGCTCATCCATTTTGGGCAGATATTTTGTATTTTTAAAATAGGCCCTCGGGATGTTAAAATGCTTCACTTCCTCAAGCGGTTCAAAACCGCTTATTATGACCTCATCAAATTCCACGCTTTTATTGTTGATGAATTCAACTCCCGAATCTATCAGGGCTTCACTGAAATTAAGCCACACGGCCTGGTTACGGTATTTTCTGATAACGCTTTCATGATTTCCGTTGCAATAATAGACCTTGTTATCCTTTGCAAGGTCGCTTACAAGGTCGATCGCCGCCTTTTCCCAATTAGGGATCCTGAAAAATGCGTCTCTGGCGATCACCATATCTCCGCCGATAAGAACCGCATCAGGCTTCACTCTTCTTATTGCGGCTTTTAAGGCATCATTATTATGTCCGTATACTGCGCCATGAAGGTCAGATAAAAAAACAAAGAGCTTTCTCTTTGCTATTTTTTCGGATTTAAATGTATATTCCTCGGTTTTAAACAGTTTTCTTTTTTTCATACATTTCCTTAATAAAGGCCGACGTCTTTTGACGCCGGCCCTTTTATTATCGCAGAGCCACCGATAGAAAATTTGTCGGCTGAAGCCGACCGGCGGATCGCTTTTCGAGCAGGGTGCGATTACATCTTCCCTACCAGATTTATTCTACTTTTTCATAGAAGAATGAGCTTCTTCTGGCATAACCCATATCCTTATAATTCATTATCTGCTCGGTGCTTCCAATGAAGAGAATTCCGCCCTTTTTAAGGGATGCAGCAAATTTTCTGAACACCTGGTCCTTTGCTTCTTCTGTAAAGTAGATAAGAACGTTTCTGCAGATGATCATATCGTAGTTGGTATCGTATCTGTCCTTTAAGAGATTGTGCTCTTTGAAGGTAACGTGTGATTTGATCTCGTCGCTGATCTGGAAGGAAGGCCCTACCTGTGTAAAGTACTTCTTTTTGAATTCATCCGGAACACCTGCGATACTCTTCGCATTGTAAAGGCCAACCTTTGCCTTTGCCATGACCGTTTTATCAAGGTCTGTTGCGTTGATCTTTATGTTTGCCATAGGAATGTGCTTCGAAAGAGCCATAACCAGTGAATAGGGCTCGTCGCCGGTGGAGCAGGCTGCACTCCAGATCTTGGGCCTCTGACCGAACTTCTTTATGATCTCGGGGAAATATGTCTTGTCGAGATTCTTCCACTCTTCGGGATTTCTGTAGAACTCGGACACATTGATGGTTATGAAGTTGATAAATTCATCAAATATATCCTTATTTGCTTTCAATGCCTTTGCATAATCGGGATAATTGTCAAAGCCGTTCTTCTCAACAAGAGAATCGATCCTGCGTCGCATCTGCTTTTCCTTGTAAGCACTCAGATCGATCTTTGTCAATGCAAATACCGACTTTTTAAACTCTTCGTAATCACCTTTAACCATTATAATGTCCTCCTAAGTTTACTTGTTTCTGTTTTTTAAAAAAGCGCTCCTTATTTCAGGAGCGCTAAAAATATTCAGATAGATTATTCAGCAGCTCCGTCTGCTTCGTTTACGTTTTCCGTATCAGCAGTTTCTTCTACGGGTACTGTCTCCGCATCATTCTCTGCAGGAGGCAGAAGTGCCTTGATACTTAATGAGATCTTTTTGTCATCCTCGTTGAAATCAACAACCTTTGCTTCAACTTCCTGACCCTGCTTAAGAACATCTGAAGGCTTTTCGATATGCTCTCTTGCGATCTGTGAAACATGAAGAAGTGCATCTATACCGGGCTCGAGCTCGATGAATGCACCGAAGTCTGTCATACGTGCAACCTTACCCTTAACGATATTGCCTACAGCATATTTTTCTGCTGCATCGATCCAGGGATTCTCGTTCGGGAACTTTAAGGATAAGGCGATCTTTGTTTCTTTGATCTCTTTGATGAATACCTTTAATACATCGCCAACCTTTAAGAGCTTCTTGGGTGAATCAACATGTCCCCAGCTCATTTCGGAAATATGAAGAAGACCGTCGATATCGCCAAGATCTACAAACGCACCAAAATCTGTAACGTTCTTTACGGAACCTTCGATGATGTCGCCTACGTGAAGCTTTTCAAGGATTTCTTTCTGACGAGCTTCCTTCTTTTCAACAAGGAGACATTTTCTGTCACCGATAACTCTTCTTCTGCGAGGGTTAAACTCTGTGATAACAAATTCCACTTCCTGTCCGTTGTATTTGGAAAGGTCTTTCTCGAATACGTCGGATACAAGTGATGCGGGAATGAAAACTCTTGCTTCGTCATATACTACGGAAAGTCCGCCATCGAGAACCTTAACAACCTTACCGGTGATAACTTCTTTGTTGTTGAAGGCTTCTTCAAGCTTCTTGTTTCCTCTGTCGGCAGCCAGTCTCTTGTATGTAAGAACCACCTGACCGTCACCGTCGTTTACCTTAAGAACCTTGGCTTCAAGACTGTCCCCTTCTTTAACACAGGTAGTCAGATCAAGGTTTGAATCATTTGAATATTCATCTCTTGTAATGATACCGTCGGATTTGTAGCCAATGTTCAGTACAATTTCGTCCGGTTTAACGGAAATGACTTTACCAGATACTATCTCTCCTGTGTGTATTGTTTTGAATGTTTCGTTTAACATCTGTTCAAAATTCAGTTCCTCTGACATTATTTTGAACCTCCTCAATAATAAATTTTGGGGTTGAAGCCCCCGCTGTGATACCTACACAGGGAAACGATCTGGTCAAATCCAAATCCAAGTCATCAAGTGTCTGTATTAATACCGTATTGTTACACTCCCCAGCGCATAACTCGTACAATTTTTTTGTGTTAGAGCTGTGGCGGCCTCCGATAACTATCATTGCATCGACTTTGCCTGCCAGTTTTACAGCTTCTTCCTGTCTTTCTCTTGTTGCAGAGCATACAGTATTCACAACATATATACTATATCCTTTTTTTGACAAGATTTCAACTAAATCTTTAAATTTGTTCAAATTATATGTCGTTTGTGAAACCAGACAAAGCTCTTTATCTTTATCAGCACTGAATTCTTCAGCTTCTTCACGGGAATTTATGACATAAGCACGGGTTTTAACGTATCCCGTGATACCTAAAACCTCAGGGTGCTTCGGATCTCCTATTATGATGATGTCCTTATTCTCGCCGCTTTCCTTTTCCACGGTTTCATGGATCTTTTTCACGAAAGGACAGGTCGCATCCACGATCCGGATGTTTTTGTTTTCAGCGATTTTTTCCTTCACACTCTTTGCTACTCCGTGTGACCTTAT
>JAILOD010000215.1 GCA_024691015.1 Lachnospiraceae bacterium | reverse complement strand
CATAGCTGTGATCTTGTCTAAATGCTTAAGTTTTGAAACGTATTTCCCGTCGATGTAATAAGTGTTGTGACCTTTGGATTTCTTACAGCAAAATTTTCGCTTTTTCACACCTTTGGTCTTTTGTGTAAGGTATTCTCTTAGCTTCGATAATTCGTCTAGTTTGATTTGGATTTCATCCATGCGTTGTCCTCCTTGTGATTTTTGCATTTTAAGGAGATTGACAGAATAAATCAGACAAGCTCACTAAAATGCAAGTTTGTTTTGGGAACGATTTGCCGAAGTGGCAATAGAAAAGTATTTATTTTATATCAAATTTTTTTGAAGAAATCAATATCTATCTTCAATTTTTGAGGGAAAGTCGGCCTGCCACGCCGTATTCTGCCAACCGGGCCGACTTTTCGCCATAGCCTTGGCGGGGTGGTAGGCCCGATGATCAAGTTTTCCCTTTCCGGGAGGAAAAAGCGAAGCGCCCCGGAGGGTTGCGTCGGCCCGCGGGGGATATACAAGCGTTGCGGGCCTGCCGCGCCCCGCATTTAACTTGATAAAGTCCTCCCGCTACGCTACATTCCGCCCACCGGGCCTATTTCCCGCCACACAGCAATCCTAAAAGCCCTCCCGCTACGCCATAATCCGCCACCCGGGCCTACCTCCCGCCACAATCTCATAAAAAAATCCTCCCGCAAGGACAAATATTACAATGCAAGCCGACTTCCCGCTACAACTAAAAAATTCCCCCTCCCAATCCCTTAATTTTTCGCAACTATCAGCCGAAAAACAATATAGACAAACCAACTGCTTTTTTAAACAGATCACAATTGGAGAAATTTCGGATGAGAATAGATTTCATTCAGCCGGAAAAATCCAACACCGACATAAGAGCAGCCTACACAACTAAAGAGGCAACCGCAGAAGCAGCCACAAAAAAAGCTGTAAGCGGTTATAAATTAGACATCTCCGGTAAAGTTATGGATAACGCAGCCTTCGACTTCAAAGAAGGCAAGGCTTTCACAAGTAAGAGTCAGGGAAAGACGCTTCAGGAAAGCCTCGAGGATATGGATTCTTTCGACGCGCAAACCATGCACAACTATATGGCCGTGATGTCTAATTGTATGTCAGGGGAAGATTTTTCCAAGCTCGCACAGGACGGATATGAAATTAAACAGATAAGCGCAGACGAAGCGGTATCAAACCTTGATCGCATCAAGGTAGAGCTTGCAATGTCGGGCGTACACGTTGCGGGCTACACCGACAACCTCGACGCAAACGCAGTAAAAGAGATAGCCGGAAGCGAGATCAAAACCGACGCACTTGAAGGCGATATCATACGCGACACCTTCAAAAACGCGGATCTCCCGGACACCGGGCACAACATAAAAGCCGCAGAACAAGCCATCGAAACCGCGGCAGAATTAAAGCCCCTCACGGAAAACGACATCCGCTATATGGTAGACAATTCCTTAGAGCCCACGATCGAAAACGTGATGATGGCCGAGTTCAAATCAGGCAGCATGGTTCTTCAGAAAAACAACAGTATCGACATCAGCACTTTTCTTGGCCAGGTAGACGAGATCATCGAAAACGCAGGCTTTGAAGTAAGCGAAGAAACCAGAGCAGACGCGCAGTATCTTATGGAAATGGGTCTGCCCCTCGATGTTGAAAGCCTTCAGAATTACGAAGACCTGAAAAACCTTGAAATTCCGGTAAACACGGCAGACCTTACAGAAGAGATCGCACTTGCAATCGCCAGCGGGAAGGAAGCAAAGGACGCTTACCTTATAAAAGGCTATAACGCAATAAAGGCTGAAAGAAAGCTTCGTGAAACAGAGCTCGCGATGACAACAGAGGCCAACAGAAAGTTAAACCAGAGCAGCTTTTCAATAGATACCAAAGAGATCGAAACAAAGGTTGACGCCCTGAAAGAAAAGGAACAGCAGTATTTCAAGCTTGCATTCTCGGGCAGCGCATCGGAAGAGCTGACCGTAGAAAAAATGGGCGATCTCTTCAACGAAACTCTTGAAAAAGTCGGCGCGATAAAGGAAATGCCCGCAGCCATCCTTGCAAGGTTCGATTCGGCAGAAGCCTTCACCGTAAACGACGTATACGAAGCAGGACAAAGCGAGCTTCAAAAATACAACAATGTGGTAGCCACCTACGAAGCAGTCGGAACCGAGGTTCGCGCAGATCTTGGCGACAACATAAAAAAAGCCTTCGCAAATGTGGACGACATCTTAAAGGATCTGGGTTATCAGACAACTCTCGACAACGAGCGTGCAGTCAGGATCTTAGGCTACAACAGCATAGAAATCAATGCGGAAAACATCGACAGGGTAAAAGCCGCAGATTCGACCGTGAACAGGCTTCTAAAACTTATGACACCGGCCAACACGGCAAGCCTTATAAAAGATAAATTCAATCCGCTGAGTACAAATGTCACCGAGCTCATAAACAAGCTCGAAAGCTTCGAAGATCAGGAAAACACGACCTTCACCGTAAAAGACAGCGACGACTACGCGAAGTTCTTAATAAAACTCGAGCAGAGCGGCGAATTCACCGAAGAAGAAAGAACATCCTACATCGGCATATACAGGCTGCTTGACAAGATTGAAAAATCGGACGGCGCAGTAATCGGAAGTCTCTTAGAAAGCGGAAAGGAGCTGAGTCTCAGGAATCTCTTAAGTGAGGTACGTTCCCGCAAAAAGGGCAGCACAGACGTAACGGTTGACGACGATTTCGGCGGAGTAAGTGCAGGTGCTGATCCCAATATGAAGATCGACAGGCAGATCGATATGGCCTTCAAAGCGGTTTATCTTGAGGGCGAGAGTGCAGCCTTAAAGGACGCGCTCGATCCGGCGGCCCTGAAACAGGCGCAGATCACGAGCGAATCCGCACTAGAAGCTGTAATAGATGCAAATAAGCGTTATAATAAAGAAAACAACGAAAACCTGAACAAGGCCTTATCCGAAGAAACCTTAAACAGCTTGAGGGAAGCCGCAGACAGGGAGATCGCAGTCTACGAAGCCCTTATGGACTACAACAGACCGGTCTCGGCGGACAACGTAAACGCAATGGCCGCTCTTATGACAAACAGCCGCGGCCTCTTCAAAGGGATCAGAGATTTATCCGATGAAGAAGAAAAGGACGGGCTCGACAAGGCCACAGAGGACTTCATCGAAAGCCTTGATTCGGAAGAAAGCGCAGAAGACGCGGCACTTAAGATGGACCGCATCGAGCAGGAGATCCTTGAAAATGCAATGGAAAGGATCGACAGCAGAATAGATCTTCAGGCCATTCAGGCTATGAATAAACAGCTTTCGCTGAAAAGAGAGCTGGTACACGAAGAAAATTACCGGATCCCCGTTGAAATAGACGGAGAGATCGCAGCCATAAATCTTAAGGTGGTTCGCGGAACCGGAAAGCTTTCGGCGGAAATTACGATGGAAACCGAAAGAGAAGGGGAAATAAAAGCAGATATTTCTTTAAGAGACGGAGCTCTTGAAAGTAACATGACTGCTAAGACCGGGGAAGGCTACAGCCTCATCGGTCGTATAAGAGAAGATTTTGAAGCTGCATTGTCCGGGCTCGGAGCCGAAACAGACAATGAAAGCGCACTTCTCTACAAGGCATCAAAAGAATTTATCATGACTGTCAGAAGAGCTTAACTTAAGGAGGAATATTTTATGAAGATCAACAGCAACATTACCGCATATCTCACAAATAACGCACTTCGAAATAACGAAACAGCATTCGCACTTTCGACCAACCGCCTCTCCAGCGGCTTCAAGATCAACAAGGCCGGCGATGACCCTACGGGCTACGCTATCACCGGCAGAATGAGGGCTCAGCTGGACGCACTCGACAAATGTGATATCAACGGTACAACCGGTGTTTCAATGATAGAAACCGCAGAAGGCGCAATGAGTGAGATACAGAGCATGGTTCAGCGTCTTAACGAGCTTGCGGTAAAGGCTGCAAACGGAACTCTTTCCGAGAACGACCGTGGCCTGATCCAGGACGAAGTGGCTCAGCTTACGGAGGAGATCGAGAGAATAGGCGAGACAACCGAACTCAACAACCAGCATCTTCTTAACGGCAATTTTGAAGACACGGGTTACTGTAATGACAGCGCTTACGTATATGTTGACAAATACAGCTCCGAGACCGGAGCCGGTGATTATAACATCACGATAACACAGGCAGCAGCTCAGCCTAATTCGACAAATACAGGCTACACGCAGGAGCTTACAATAGCCGGATTTCCCGATTCTACAGACTCACAGTCCATTACTCTTGAGTTTCCCCAGTATATAGATCCCGAAAAGGGCGATGCAGTAGGGTGGGCCGGCGGCATCACAACCGGTCTTTATGAGTCCGGCGACGGTATGACCAGTGTGAAGATAGCAGCCGACGGATCGCAGTACATCACGGTTCGCGGAGAAAACAGAGAAGAGCTTACACTCAAGATAGATGCAAGCCGTTTCACCGTTAACAATCTGGTTGCTGAAATTCCCAGCGAAAAGAACGACGGCAAGACATATCAGACAAAGATCCCGGTTTACGAACTGGATTCAAAAATAAACGGCCAGTCACTTGAATATACGCTTAACGGCAAAGGCGCAATGGCACTGCAGATAGGCGCAAGAGAACAGGAAAAGATCAACGTTACCATTCCTCAGATATCTCTGGACAGAATGGATATTGACGGTCTTGATCTTACAACGGAAGCTAGCGCAACACACGCGATCGACAGGATAAACAACGCTCTTGCATACGTATCAAAATCGAGATCCAGCCTCGGTGCATATCAGAACAGGATCGAGAGCAATTTAAGCTATATAGGATCATCCTCGGAGAATCTTACAACCGCATATTCAAGGATAAAGGATACGGATATGGCGGAGGAAATGACGAAGTATGCAAATCTTCAGGTTCTCACTCAGGCCAGCACTTCTATGCTTGCACAGGCAAATCAGGCTCCGCAGCAGGCTTTACAACTTCTGCAGTAAGAGTGTAAAATATAAGTGTACAGGGCTTTTATATCTATAACAGAGAGGACATAGATGACCGAGGAATTAAAGAGAGAATACACCAGAAAGATCTCGTCTGCGAACAAGTCACAGATCACGGTTTTAGTGTTTGAAATTGCCTTGGAATACGCTCGCGAAGCAGGGGAAGCCGGGAGTAAAGAGGAATTTTTCACGGCACTTTCCAAATCCAGAAAAGCGGTTGAGCAGCTGCTGTTTTCACTTGATTATAATTATGATATTTCAATCGTTCTGATGAGGATTTATAATTACGTTCTGGAAAAATACAATCACACGGCCGCAACCGGAAATATCAGCGATCTTGACGAGGCGATAAAGATTTTAACCTCACTTCACGGCTCGTTTAAGGAGGCGGCGAAGAGTGATGATTCCAAACCGGTCATGAGCAACGTGGAAAAGGTTTACACCGGCTTAACCTACAGCCGGGAAGGCATTAATAATAACGTAAACAACTTAAGCCGTGGCTTCAAGGTATAAAGGTTTGTTTTTTAAAAATTCATATTGATCAAATTTAACCTCCGAAAAAATGGTACTTGCAAAATTTTTTTCGGAGGTTTATACTTCATCTCACATTTCGGCGAAAGCATTTCAGCCAGAAGATCACACTTTTAAAATTTCATACGGAGTTGTCATGATAAAAGAGTTTATCTTTCTCTTGTTTCTGACAGTGGGATCCCTAAGTGACATTAAGAGCCGCAGAGTCGATAACGGCCTGGTTTTATGGGCACTTATGAGTATCGGTTTATACTATCTTCTGTCGGGAAATTATTCGGGACTGCTACACGGATCTAAAGCATCCCTGATCACGTTACTTTTATTGTTTCCGTTTTATCTTATGCACTTCATCGGTGCGGGAGACATCAAATTCTTAATGACCGCGGTATTCTTTACGGGCGGTCAGGTCTTGATCAAAAGTATTATCTACATTGCACTTAGTGCGATCCTGATCGTAATATTCATTTTTCTCAAAACAAAAAATATAAAGAAACTGACCTACCCGGCGATCGTGCCGATAAGCTTCGGCCTTTTGTGCGGTGTGCAGGTGTATTCAAGATAGGCGGTTGGCATATTTTAAGGAGGAGCTATGGCAAATAATATTCTGGCACTGTTTGATAAGGACGAAGAGTACGTTATGCAGCTTATGAATTTCTTCAGCCTGACAAAGCCCGTGGAGCTTGAAATACAGGGCTTTACGGATATCGCACATCTGAAAAGCTTTGCAGAGGAAAAGAAGATAAGCATTCTTCTGGTGCAGAGCAGCTGCCTTTGCGATGAGATCGAGGAAATGCACATTGGTGAAATAATGGTCTTATCGGAAGGCGAGTACGAATCCAGGGATCTGATGGGGCATAAGTCGGTTTATAAATACCAGTCCGGCGAAAACATCATGCGGGAGGTTATGTGCTACTACGCAGAGGAGCCTGCGGAGATCGTGAAGAATTTCAAGAACGGTTCACAGCATATGATCGGCGTATATTCACCGGTCAAGAGATGCTTAAAAACCAGCTTTGCACTGGCACTCGGGGAGATCTTAAGCCATGAGGGAAAAACGCTCTATGTAAATATGGAGGATTATCACGGCTTTAATTCCCTGATCGGGGAAAATTTCATGGCGGATATTTCAGACCTGCTTTTCTATATTTCACAGAATAAAAAGAATTTTCCCTGCAAGCTGGCAAGCATGGTGGTGAAGATGGGCGAGCTGGATTTTATTCCGCCGACCATCTGCCCTGAGGATCTCAAAGGCCCCACGCAGGATGACTGGATGAATTTTTTTGCCGAGCTCTCCGCCACGGGATACGAAAACATCATAATCGACGTGGGCGAGGGAATCAGGGATCTGCCGGAGCTTTTAGATCATTTCACAACGATCTACATGCCGGTTCGCGATGATATAAGGTCGAAGGCGAAGATCGAGCAGTTTGAAGCAACCTTAAGAATAATGGAATACCAGGGAGTTTTGGATAAACTCGTTAAAATAGATTTTCCGTATTTT
>JAILOD010000212.1 GCA_024691015.1 Lachnospiraceae bacterium | reverse complement strand
CAGAGGCTTCTTGCAGCACTTATAGCTTGTGAGTGTGGTGCAGGCGGATACGACGGAAAGCTTGCGGTAGGTGCGGTAGTTGTTAACAGGTCAAAGTTCTACGGCGGTATTAAAGAAGCAATATATGCTCCTTACCAGTTCGGTCCTGCAAGCAGCGGAAAGCTTAAAGCGGTTCTTGCATCAAATGCGATCGACGCGATCAGCTTACAGGCAGCAGCAGATGCCCTTTCAGGACAGACCAACGTAGGTGGTGCAAGGTACTTCAGAAACGTTAAATCCGGCCACGCAGGTATAGTTCAGGGAAATCACGTATTCTGGTAATTCTTGATAAACAAAATAAACTATGTATAATAAAAAGGACAGGCAAAAGGCCTGTCCTTTTATCTCAAAAAAACAGGTAATCCGGAGGATAAGTAATGGACAGTTTAAAGAATCGTAACTTTTTGACATTTAAGGATTTTAGTGAAGAAGAATTAACATATCTTCTGGATCTTGCGGCAAAGTTTAAAGATATGAAAAAGAAGGGCATAAGGCATGACCATCAGCTTTCAGGAAAAAACATAGCCCTGATTTTTGAAAAAACCAGTACAAGAACAAGGTGTTCTTTTGAGGTTGCCGCACATGACCTTGGAATGCATACCACTTATCTTGACCCTTCGGGATCACAGATCGGAAAAAAGGAAAGTATAGAAGATACGGCAAGCGTTCTCGGCCGTATGTTTGACGGAATAGAATACCGCGGATACGGACAGGAGCTTGTGGAGCAGCTTGCGAAATATGCAGGTGTACCGGTATGGAACGGTCTCACAAATGAATATCATCCCACTCAGGTTATGGCCGATATGATGACCATGATAGAGCAGTTCGGAGATCTTAAGGGCAGAAAGATAGTTTATATGGGCGATGCCAGATACAACATGGGTAATTCGCTTATGCTCGGATGTGCAAAGATGGGAATAGATTTTACGGCAGGTGCGCCCAAGCAGTATTTCCCCGCTAAAGAAATAGTGGATCTCTCTATGAGTTTTGCAAAAAAGAGCGGAAGCACCATCCTTCTTGAAACCGATCCGGTAAAAGCCGTTCAGGGAGCTGACGTTGTCTATACCGATGTATGGGTGTCAATGGGAGAGCCGGACAGCATCTGGGAAGAGAGAATAAGAGATCTTACACCCTATAAGGTGACCATGGATCTTATGAAAAAAGCAAAACCCACAGCAGTGTTTATGCATTGTCTGCCTGCCTTCCACGATCTTAAGACAAAGATCGGTGCACAGATGGGCAAGAAGTTCAATATAAAGGATATGGAAGTTACCGATGAGGTATTCAATGCTTACCGTACAGTTCTTTTTGACGAGGCAGAAAACAGAATGCACACCATAAAAGCTATTATGGCGGCAACCTTGGGATATGAAGATTGATTCAATAATTAACAATATAACGATAGGACTGGGTATTCTTATCACCGCAACGTCAATTCTGATATTGACGGGAGTTGCCATAGGAAGGCTGGGTTATCCTCTTATCTTTACCATGGGTACCCTGTTCTGCCTGTTAAACGGCATATTGTACTACCGGCAGAAAAAGTGGATAGGAATACTGTTGTTTATCGCAGCGGCAATATTTCTTGCGGTAACGGTCCTTGTAATTATAAGACTTATGGGGCAGCAATAATGGCAGAAAGCTTATTGGAGCTATTAACCGAATCGGGAGATTTTGTATCTGGCCAGGAGGTGGCAGACAGGCTGGGTATTTCCAGAAATGCCGTATGGAAGGCGGTACAGAAGGCCAGGGATGAGGGCATAGAAATAGAGGCATTTCCCAGAAAAGGCTACAGGATAAAAAGCACGACTGAAGCCTTTGGTGTAAAATCCATAGCTTCTATGATAAAAACAAAAACGATCGGGCAGGAACTCATGTTTTATAAAGAGATCGATTCCACAAACGAAGAGTGCCGCAGAAGGGCAAGAAACGGAAATGATACGGATTCTGTTCTGGTCGTTGCCGATACGCAGACAGCAGGAAGAGGCAGAAGAGGAAGGTCCTGGCAGTCACAGAAGGGCACATCAATATCCATGAGTTTTCTTCTTCATCCGCATATTTCTCCGAATGCGGCGCCTATGCTTACCATAGTGATGGCGATGGCTGTGTCTAAGGGAATAGAAGAGATAGCAGATATTCCGGTTGGTATCAAATGGCCCAATGATATAGTGATAAACGGTAAGAAGGTTGTGGGTATCTTAACGGAAATGGATACGGAGCCGGATTACGTGCACAACGTTATCATCGGAACAGGAATAAATGTCAGTGAAACATCCTTCCCTGAAGAGCTTAAGGATAAGGCTACGTCAATATATAATGAAACCGGGAAAATGGTTTCGAGAGCAGGGATCGTCGCAAATATTGCAAACCGGTTTGAGGAATATTACGAAGCATTCCTGAAGAATACGGATCTGTCCGGTATCGCTGAGGATTATAATAAAAAATGTGTTAATGTCGGCAGAAGGGTAAAGGTCCTGGATCCCAAAGGGGATTTTGAAGCGGATGCCAAAGGGATAGATGAAAGAGGCGAGCTTATAGTCGATGTTAACGGAGAAGAAAAAAAGATCTACGCCGGAGAGGTTTCGGTGAGAGGAATATACGGATATGTCTGAAGAAAAGAAAGAAACCGTGCTTTGCGGAGCAAGCGCATACGATAAAAAATATTATTTTAACAGGGAGTTCTCAAGGCTTCCCGAGTCCATTCAGCAGGAGCTTAATATCCTATGCGTTTTATTTACGGAGGATGCCGGCGGTATATTCGAGCTGGTGTTTGATGAAGACGGTTCGCTCTTTATCAGAACCGATTCGGATGAGGAAGACATTCTATACGATGAAATCAGCGCAGGGCTTCTGGTAAAAGAGGTACAGAGAAAACGGACCGATCTTTTTGAATCGCTGGAGCTGTTTTACAGAGTGGTTTTTCTTGGACAGAAGCTTGAGGATTGAAGATCATTTTATGAAGATAGGAAATGTAGAGATCAAAGGAAAATATATGCTGGCACCGATGGCAGGGGTATCCGACCTGCCATTTCGTGTGTTATGCCACGAATACGGCGCGGCGCTTACCTGTACCGAGATGATAAGCGCAAAGGCATTGACATATAAAAATAAAAAGACAGCGGCTCTTATGAAGCTGGATGAAAACGAGCATCCTGTAGCCCTGCAGCTATTTGGATCAGAGCCCGATACGATGGCGGAGGCCACGCGTCTTATAGAGCAGGTGCCTTATGATATCCTTGATATAAATATGGGTTGTCCCATGCCGAAGATCGTAAACAACGGAGACGGTTCAGCGCTTCTTAAGAATCCCAAGCTGGCAGGTGAGGTGATAAGAGCGGTGGCAGATGCCACGCAAAGACCCGTGACGGTAAAGATAAGAGCCGGGTTTGATGCAGAGAGTATAAACTGTATCGAGATCGCCAAAAGGGCTGAGGAGGCCGGAGCGAAGGCCATAACCGTCCACGCCAGAACAACAGCCCAGAAGTACGAGGGCAGGGCCGATTGGCGCCATATAGCGGATGTGAAACGAGCTGTTTCGATACCGGTTATAGGGAACGGAGATGTGGAGGACATAGCTTCCGCAAAGAGGATGTTTGAAGAGACCGGCTGTGATCTTGTTGCAGTAGCACGTGCCTCCAGAGGCCGGCCCTGGATATTTAAAGAGCTGAACGAGGAGAAACCATACAGTCCGGGGAGAGATGAGATCATAGATATCATCCGGCGTCATCTGTCAATGGAGGTCGAAAACCTCGGAGAATTCCCTGCCGTAAGGGAGATGCGAAAGCACATCAGCTGGTATACTGCCGGCATGCCAAACTCGGCAGCTCTAAGAGACAAGGTAAACAAAGCCGAATCCAAAGCGGCCTTAGAAGGCTTATTGCTTGACATGGTGAGCCTTTGGGGGATATAATACACAACGATATTTTGTAAAAATGCTTATTACAGAGAGGGTAAAATCATGGAGCATACGGGACAGATAAAAAAGAATATAATGACCTACGAAGGCTTGAAAAAGCTTGAGGATGAGCTTCAGGAGCTCAAGGTTGTAAAGAGAAAGGAAGTTGCTCAGAAGATCAAAGAGGCAAGAGAACAGGGAGACCTTTCCGAGAATGCCGAGTATGATGCAGCAAAGGCCGAGCAGCTTGAATATGAAAACAGGATCGAAGAGATCGAGGCTATCTTAAAGCATGCCGAGGTTGTTACAGAAGAGGATGTGGATCCCAACAAGGTTCAGATCGGCTGCAAGATAAGGATTCTGGATAAAGAGTTTAACGAGGAAATGGAATACAAGATCGTTGGTTCAACAGAGGCAAATTCCCTCAAGGGAAAGATCTCAAACGAGTCACCTGTCGGCAAGGCTCTTATGGGTCACAAGGCCGGAGATACCGTTACCGTTGAGACCAAGTCAGGCAAGTTTAAATACAAGCTTCTTTCCGTTGAACGTGCAAATTGATTATTTATTAGGAGATATAAATGCCGGAACAGGATTTATTACAGGTAAAAAGAGATAAATTAAAGACTTTGGTGGATGCGGGCAAGGATCCTTTTGTCATCACCAAATACGATGTAACACATCATTCACAGGAAATAAAAGATAATTTCGAAACCCTCGACGGTCAGACCGTTCGTGTAGCAGGCCGTATGATGTTCAAGAGAAAGATGGGTAAAGCATCCTTCTGTAACGTTATGGACAAGGCCGGAAAGATCCAGATATATGTTGCAAGAGACAGCATCGGAGAAGAGCCTTATGATGAATTCAAAAAGATCCTTGAGGTTGGAGACATCATCGGTGTTGAGGGCAAGGCCTTCCGTACACAGACAGGCGAGATTTCAATCCATGCCGAGGTTATAACCCTCCTTTCAAAGAATCTTCAGAATCTTCCCGAGAAATTCCACGGCCTGACGGATACGGATGTCAGGTATCGTCAGAGATATGTGGATCTTATAATGAACGAAGAGGTTAAGGAAACCTTTATCAAGCGTTCGAAGATCATTTCAGCCATCAGGCAGTATCTGGACGGTCAGGGCTTTATGGAGGTTGAAACACCCATGCTGGTTTCCAACGCAGGAGGTGCTGCAGCAAGGCCTTTCGAGACCCACTTTAATGCACTTAACGAGGATTTAAAGCTTCGTATTTCTCTGGAGCTTTATCTTAAGAGACTGATAGTTGGCGGCCTCGAGAGAGTTTACGAGATCGGCAGAGTTTTCCGTAACGAGGGCCTGGATACACGTCACAATCCCGAGTTTACCCTTATGGAATTATATCAGGCATATACGGATTACTACGGAATGATGGACCTCACGGAGAATATGTTCCGTCACGTAGCCGAGAAGGTTCTTGGCACTACAAAGTTCAAATACGGCGAGATAGAGCTTGACTTCGGTAAGCCCTTCGAGCGTATCACTATGATAGATGCGGTTAAGAAATATGCAGGCGTTGATTTCGACGAGATCGCAGATGACGCTGCAGCAAAGAAGATCGCAGATGAGAAGCACGTTGAGTACGAGGCTCATCACAAGAAGGGCGATATCTTAAATCTCTTCTTCGAGGAGTTCTGCGAGGAGCATATGGTTCAGCCTACTTTCGTTATGGACCACCCCATCGAGATCTCACCTCTTACAAAGAAAAAGCCTGATAAGGAAGGCTATGTTGAGCGTTTCGAGCTCTTCATAAACGGCTGGGAGATGTGCAACGCCTACTCCGAGCTGAATGCTCCCATAGACCAGCGTGAGCGTTTCAAGGCTCAGGATGCCCTGGCAGACGCCGGCGACGAGGAAGCAAACCACACAGACGAAGACTTCCTTAACGCCCTCGAGATCGGCATGCCCCCCACAGGCGGCATCGGGTATGGAATCGACAGGCTCTGTATGCTGCTTACGGATAGCCCGGCAATCAGAGACGTGTTGTTGTTCCCGACGTTAAAGTCAGTCAACTGAAATAACCCAGTAAAATCAAGGGTTTCCGACGAAAAAAGTGCATAAGGTACCACATTTGTACCACATTTTTTCAAATGTTAGGTGCATAATGGTACAGAAATATGCATTTTACCTGGGTAATTAACTTTATATTTTCACATAATTAAGGACACTTTCTAAAGAGAAAAAATCTTTTGAAAGTGTCCTTTTTTGTTTTGTCATGGTCAATAAAAAGGAAAGGGGGTAAGTCGGATGTATAGGGTTGCAGCGACAAGTGCTATTAAAACTTAGAAACATAACCGTTCATCAGAAAACACAGAAAACAGGAACATTTACAGGAGGTAAAAATGTTAAAGATCAGAGTTTCGGGACCAACCTATGAATTAAAGGATTATCTGCAGCATATGGAAAAGGACAGGGTTTATAAGGTGTTAAGCAAGTCCAAGGCCTTAAAGAACAAAGGCGCAAGCAATGTATTCCGTGTATTCACGGACGTAGACAAGAAAACAAAAATAGCAGCCCGCGAGAAGCTGGGAAATAAAAAATGAATGGAGGGAACGGTTATGTGTAAAGTTTTAGGACTCTCGAACCAGAAAGGCGGAGTCGGGAAAACAGCGTTGGCAGCCAATCTCAGCGTTGGATTGGTAAGAGAAGGAAAGAAGGTGCTGGTTATAGATGCAGATCCCCAGGGAAATCTTACATCAAGTCTTGGGATAGATAATGCCGATGACCTGGATAATACGCTGGCATCTTTTATTGAAAGAGAAATAGATGAAAATCCCATAGATCCGAAGGAATATATCCTTCACAACGAGGAAGGCGTGGATATAATGCCCTGCAATATAAAGCTCGCAGGGATGGATTACATGATAATGAATGCATTTAACAGAGAACACCTGCTGAGTGCCTTTGTATCGAGCGTAAGAGATGATTACGACTATATTCTTATTGACTGTTCACCAAGCCTTAACCTGATCACGATAAACGTGCTTACAGCGGCGGATTCGGTGATCATTCCGGTAGAAGCTTCCTACCTTTCAATGACAGGACTTCAGCAGCTCCTGGCATCTATTGGATCTACAAAAAGAAAGCTAAATAAAAAGCTTGAGATCGAGGGGATAGTTATTAATAAGGTAAATATGCGTACTAATCATGAAAGGGACATACATGGTGGTGTTCTGCATCTGTGCCGTGGCCTATCTCATCGGCTGGTGCATCATGAAGGCCCTTTTGCCGAAGTACAAGCCCATCGTAGTGGAGTATGAAACGAATAACAGTGATAATGTTTGAGGGGTATTCTTTTGAAATACCCCTCACATAT
>JAILOD010000182.1 GCA_024691015.1 Lachnospiraceae bacterium | reverse complement strand
TTATATCAATACACGCAAGTATGCTAACGGAAAATAGCGAAAAAAAATAGAGCTAAACGTTCCGCTCGCCAAAATAATATATCACAGCGATCGAACTTAGTCAACAACTATTTTTCCGCAAACATCCTTAATGCTTCGGCTTCATCTCGTCTGCCCTGTGATGTAAAAAATGATTTATCTTCTTTATCACATAGGGTTATAAGATCTTCCTTTTCCTCAACTCCGCCCGGGTGGAACAATACTTCCCAGTTCTCTTTTATGTATCTTGTATCATTTTTTACTTTATTGACAATTAGAGACGCATTTTTATAATTCATATTCCCGGAAAAATATACACCGGTGAATTTACAGGATTTCTCCCTGAACAATTTACTTTTGCATTTATTCCTTAACGAAAAAATATTAAGAACAGCTACCTTCACCAGATTTACGGGTTTTGCAGCTCTGATTATATCTTTATTTCCAACTATTAACGATATATTCTCAGAAGGATCACGAATATATTCCACCTTTAATCCTTTTTCTTCGATGATTTCCATAAGCGCATCAAAGACCACCGGTATCATATGGTAATGTCTGTGTGAATCTATCCTGTAATTACCGTTTTTCATATATGGTGCACACCGCATCAGCTGACGTGTCAGTTCTTTTTTGATCCTGTCTTTATATATTCTTTTCTGATCCGGAAAAAGTGATGCCAATGTCAGTTTTAAGAATGGATTATGGAAGTATCCTTTTTCATCGACAAGACATTTTATTTCATTTTTGGGTGAAAGCGGTTTTTCTGAAACCAGATTCAGATGTACAGTGATATAAATATCATCATATCCCTTTAAAAGTTTCATACATTCATCCAGATTCGGACTATTTGGCATGATACTGACACCGTTAAGTGCACCTTTATCACAGCAATCAAGTATTCTTTGACTCTGCTTTATAAACAGTCCGTAATCATCTGCGTGGTATTCTATCATCTTTTTTATCCTCTTTTTCCACATTTACGCTGTCCATTATAAAATAGACCGGCCGGTGTTTTGCTTCAAGATATATTTTCCCGATATACTCTCCCAGCAAACCCATACACAAAAGATTTATTCCACCCAGCATCCATATGGTACATACTGTAGACGCCCATCCCACAACCGCTTCTCCTCTGAAAAAGGTTATTATATTTTTTATTATCATTATCACACTTACGATTAAGGCTATGACTCCCAGAAGCGACATAAACTGCATAGGTCTGATGGATAGAGATGTTATTCCGTTAAATGCCAGACTCATCATTTTTGAAACAGAGTACTTGGAGGAACCTTTTTCTCTCGGTTTAACATCAAAATATACGTATCCTGTATTAAACCCCAGATTGGCAACTATCCCCCTTAAAAACAACTGTGTTTCTCCGTATTCCAAAAGTGCCGAAAGCGCTTTCCTTGACAGAAGCCTGTAATCCGCATGGTTTGGAACCGTTTTTGTTCCCAGGAGATCCATCAGCTTGTAATATAAAGTCGCCGACATCTTCTTCATAAATCCGTCTGTATTTCTGGATTTTCTTATCCCCAGGACAACATCATTTCCCTCATTATATTTTTCAACAAATTTCTCTATTGCATCTATATCCTGTTGAAGATCCGCATCTATCGAAATTGTGATGTCTGCCTCAGGATATGCCACATTCAATCCACACCAGAGCGCATTTTGATGTCCCTCATTTCTTGAAAGCGAGACAGCCGATATATGTGACGGATCTTTTTCTGCGGCTTTTTTCAGCAGCTCCCAGGTTCTGTCGGAAGAACCGTCATTCACATACAATATACGTGAATTATCATCCACTATTTTGTTTTCCATAAGTTTTGAGAGCTTATCACTCAACCGTCTGACAGTATCCTGTATGCATTCCTCTTCGTTATAACAGGGAACTATCAAATACAAACAGCTCATCCTTTGACCTCCGGTCCTTTCCTTCTTTGGTAAATTATGAAAAATATCAGAACCATCAAAAGTCCCAATACGCATAAACCTTCCTTTATACCCCAAAACGGAGTCCGGTATACGAAACGTATATCATGATGGCCTTTATTCACTTCAATACCCATATACATAACATTAACGTTCTTTACCGGTGTTTCTATCCCATCCACATAAGCCTTCCAACCGGTGGAATATGGAACTGACATACACAAAAGCTTCTGCTTTTCAAGGTCCAAAGTACCTGTGATCTCATTTACTCCTATATGAATATTCTTAAGGCTGTCTTCCTTCAGCTTTTCAAGCCTGGAATCCAGATTTCCGAGAGGTTGGGATACAACATCAAATCTACCGAAAGTATATATACCGGGTTCTTTAAATGTAACTTTCATTTCTTTGTCCGCATCATTCTGATAACCTAAGTTTATCAGAAATCCGTCCATACCGGTATAATATTGATGATCCGGTCTTCTGTACTTGGCTATTTTTTCAACGTCACCCGTTTCCACGGCAATTTCACAACTGTTTACGGCATCCTTGTATTTTTCCGAACGGATGATCCGGTTTTTCTTTTCCTCCGAGTAGGTTTCCCACTCTTCTTCATTTCTTAATTTCTGCGGTGCCAATCCTTCGAAGGTTATATCATCGATTATACAATACAACTCCGCATCATCCAGCGGATCTATCTTTACCGTAATACTCCCGTTATCCCCGGCCTTTATCAAATCTCCTTCAATGGTAACATTATCCATTGCTATTATGTCCTCAAATATGCTCTTGTTTTCCTTTTCATAAACCGTTACCGGCAGAGAGCTGGCTTCCGTTACTGCTCCCTGCAGCATAACTTCCTGCTTATCCTCTACGTTCATCTTCTCAAACTCTGAACGCGGTACATATGAATCATATGTATATCCTACAGGCAGATAGGTATTTGCCTCGAACAGCTCTGTCTTTCCCGTGTATATCTCTTTTTCGTTGACCTTATTATTCTTATAATTACCGGGCAG
>JAILOD010000102.1 GCA_024691015.1 Lachnospiraceae bacterium | reverse complement strand
GATAGGATCGGGGAAGCCTGCTGCAATACCTGTATCAACAGGAAGAAGAAGCTTCTTGCCCTTAGCCTCAGCCTTAGCGATCATCTCCTTACAATAATCAAGCTTCTCATCATCAACAAGGCTCTTTCCGACCTTACCGCCCTGAGCCTTAACGAAGGTATAAGCCATACCACCACCGATGATAAGAGTATCAGCCTTCTCAAGAAGGTTATCGATAACCTTAAGCTTATCGGCAACCTTGGCACCACCAAGGATAGCAACGAAAGGACGAACAGGATTCTCAACGGCATTACCGAGGAAATCGATCTCCTTCTGCATAAGGTATCCAACAGCGTTGTTACCACCCTTCTCGCGGATGAACTTTGTAACAACGGAAACAGAAGCATGAGCTCTGTGAGCAGAACCGAAAGCATCGCAAACATAATCGTCAGCAAGATCAGCAAGCTCCTTAGCAAAAGCCTCACCGGCATCCTCGGGCTTTGTCTCTTCCTTACCTCTGAAACGGGTATTCTGAAGAAGAACAACATCCCCCTCAGCCATAGCCTCAACAGCCTTGGTAGCAGCATCGCCGGTTACGTGATCGTCTTTAACGAAATTAACGTCCTTGCCAAGCTTAGCGGAAAGAGCTTTAGCAACGGGAGCAAGGCTCTCACCCTCATTGGGGCCATTCTTAACCTTACCGAGATGTGAGCAAAGGATAACCTTGCCGCCATCAGCGATAAGCTTCTTGATAGTGGGAAGAGCAGCATTGATACGAGTCTCGTCTGTTATCTCGCCGTTCTTTAAAGGCACGTTGAAATCGCAACGAACCAAAACTCTTCTACCCTTAACATTGATGTCATCAACTGTTTTCTTATTAAGTGACATTAAAAAATCCTCCTGTTTTTAATAAATTTAAAAACGGTCCGGCCCTAAAGGGACCGGACCGCCAATACTTACATTCTGATTATCCGAACTTAAAAATTATGCAAGCTCTGAGAAGTACTTGATAGTACGAACCATCTGAGATGTGTAAGAATTCTCGTTGTCATACCATGAAACAACCTGAACCTCATACTGGTCATCAGAAACCTGGTTAACCATTGTCTGAGTTGCATCGAAGAGTGAACCAAATCTCATACCGATGATATCGCTTGAAACGATCTCGTCTTCATTGTATCCGAATGACTCGTTAGCTGCTGCCTTCATAGCTGCATTGATATCTTCCTTTGTAACTCCTGCCTTCTTAACAACAGCTGTAAGGATAGTTGTTGAACCTGTAGGAGTGGGAACTCTCTGTGCAGAACCGATGAGCTTTCCGTTAAGCTCGGGGATAACAAGGCCGATAGCCTTTGCAGCACCGGTTGAATTGGGAACGATGTTAACTGCAGCTGCACGTGAACGGCGAAGATCACCCTTTCTCTGAGGTCCGTCAAGAGTCATCTGATCACCTGTGTAAGCGTGGATAGTAACCATGATACCTGACTGGATGGGAGCATACTTGTTAAGAGCGTCAGCCATAGGTGCTAAGCAGTTTGTTGTACATGAAGCTGCTGAAATGATGGTATCAGAAGCCTTAAGTGTGTTGTGGTTTGTATTGAAAACGATTGTAGGAAGGTCATTTCCTGCAGGAGCAGAGATAACTACCTTACGTGCGCCGGCATTGATGTGAGCCTGAGCCTTCTCTTTGCTTGTGTAGAAGCCTGAGCACTCAAGAACAACGTCAACGTTGTTTGCCTTCCAAGGACAGTTGTTTGCATCGGGCTCTTTGTAGATCTTGATCTCTTTGCCACAAACGATGATAGAGTCATCAGTTGCCTCTACCTTGTCAGCGTACTCGTACTTACCCTGAGATGAATCATACTTAAGAAGGTGTGCAAGCATCTTGGGGCTTGTAAGATCGTTGATCGCAACAACCTCATATCCCTCAGCGCCGAACATCTGTCTGAATGCAAGACGACCGATACGTCCAAAACCATTAATCGCTACTCTTACTGCCATTTTGAAATCCTCCTAAAATGAATTATTATGTGATTCGTTATTTCCGGGCTTACCCGGATGCAGGCGACTTCGAAACCGCCGCAAGCGTATATTATTTTACTGTAACAGAGTCCAAAATTCAAGGGCTTTAAGAAAACTTTAGATATTTATAAACTTATGTAAATTCATATGTTTATATTTCCCCGGAAAACACCTTAACTACTCCGTATAATCCTTAATTATCTTCCAGGAATCTATAAGCCTATCTATGTTCCAGGCTGCATTGGCGGGGCTGGTAGAGGGAAGACAGATGGCAGACCGGTCTATTCTTTTTTCTGTATACCTGACAAAAAACTCCTCCGCCTTCTTCCCGTTCACAAAAATCTGCTTTATATCAGCCTTATCAAGAATGACCGAAAGATCGTTCGCGGTGACATCCTTAATGCTCGAATCCGAAGAGCCCTTTATCTGGCAGGACGCGATAACATCCCACACCGCCACATGATGCCTTAGCAAAAATTCTCTTTTTTCCGGGATCGTCTGCGGCAGCTCATCCTCAAAGATTATGGAAAGCACCCTCCAGAAACGGTTCTGCGGATGGCCGTAAAAATAGCCCGTCTCACGGGATTTTACTGACGGAAAGCTCCCCAGGATCAGTATTTTTGAATTTTCATCAAAGGTTGGTTCTATCGGATGTATCACCATTATTTAAATACCCCTTACAGCTTAACTATCCCCGCATTAACCAGATACTGCAGAGAATTCAAAATCCCGTATTTTCCGTGGAAGTAGGTAAGTCCCCCCTGAAAGAAAACGCTGTAGGGAGGCCGGATCGGACCGTCAGCCGACAGCTCTATGGATGAACCCGAAATGAAATTGCCGGCAGCCATTATCACGTCTGAATCATATCCGGGCATCGGCCAGGGCTCCGGTGTTGCAAAGCTGTCTACGGGAGACGCTGCCTGAATCCCTTTGCAGAACTCTATAACGGCATCCTCTCTGTTAAAGGTGATCGCCTGAATGATATCAAAACGGTCACAAACAGCATCCGGTCTGCAGTAAAAGCCCAGCTTTTCGTATATATTAGCCGCAAATATAGACGTCTTTAATGCAGATGCCGTAACGGTCGGTGAAAGAAAAAGCCCCTGATAAAAATCCTTAAGGATCCCGAGCGACGCCCCGACCTCTTTACCCAGCCCCGGAGACGTAAGACGACGCGCAGCGTTATCAACGCATTTTTCCGTGCCGACAATGTATCCGCCTATCGGAGCCAGCCCGCCGCCGGGATTCTTTATAAGCGAACCAACGGTCATATCTGCACCGTAATCGGACGGCTCTTCTGTTTCCACGAATTCGCCGTAGCAGTTGTCAACCATTACGATGATGTCTTCTCTTAAAGAATGCACAAACCTTGTGACCGCTCCGATCTTTTCGACCGAAAGAGTCGGTCTGTCGTCGTAGCCCTTCGAACGCTGGATGGCAACGAGTTTTGTTTCGGGCTTAATCTTTGAGCGTATCCCTTCAAGGTCGAAATCCCCATCTTCTGTAAGCTCCACCTGATCATAGGTAATACCGTATTCCTTAAGCGAGCCGGCCTGATCTCTTATCCCTATAACCTCATCAAGCGTGTCATAGGGCTTACCGGAAATGCTCAGCATCTCATCACCAGGTCTGAGCGCACTCATAAGAGCAAGGGACAGAGCATGCGTTCCGCAGGTGATCTGCGGGCGTACAAGTGCATCTTCAGTATGAAAGATATCTGCATATACCTTTTCCAAAGTATCCCTTCCGATATCGTTGTATCCATAGCCGGTAGTGCCCATAAGACAGGCCTCACCCACGTTATTATCATGAAAAGCCTTTATTATCTTAAGCTGGTTAAATTCCGCAACCCGGTCAATCTCCTTAAACCTGTCCGATAATTTGCTCTCGATCTCTTTCCCGAATTCAAAGACCTCATCACTGATCCCAAGTGCCTTGTAGCTGTTCTTTATATCCAATTTCAAATCTCCCATCTTTTTCTTATCTCATCTTCCATATATTTTAAAACGTCTTCATCAGAGGAAAATTTATCCTTTTCGATAAACCTTACATCCCTTTCGCGCCGAAACCAGGTAAGCTGGCGCTTTGCGAAATGTCTTGTATCCAGCTTTATATCATAGATAGCCTTTTCAAGCGTTATCTCGCCCTTTAAATACGGAATAAGCTGCCTGTAGCCTATCCCCTTCATGGAATTGGCCTCCTCGGGAACGCCCATTTCAACAAGAGCCTTTACTTCTTCCGCAAGGCCGCGCTCTATCATAAGGTCTATCCGCTCCTCTATGCCCTTGTACAGTTCCTCCCGGGGTTTGGTGACGACAAAATAAAAAAAGTCGTAAACCGCTTCTTTGCGACGCTCGTTTGCATTATAATCCGAAAACTTTTCGCCCGTAGACTCATAATATTCAAGAGCTCTAAGCACCCTTTTCAGATTCCCCTCGGGAATTGCGGCCGCACTTTCAGGATCCTTTTCCTCAAGCCTTTTATGCATCGCAGTCTTCCCAAGTCTTTCGGCTTCTTCCTCAAGCCGGGCCCTGAGAGCCGGGTCAACCTGCTCTTCTTCAAAATCTATCCCGTAGAGCAGCGCCTGAATGTAAAAGCCCGTACCTCCGACAACTATCGGAATGTGGCCGTTTGAATATATCTTCTCCATTGCCTCTTTGGCCATTGTCTGAAAGCGGGCAACGTTAAAATCATCCTTCGGGTCCAGCACATCCACAAGGTAGTGCGGTACGCCCTTCATTGCTTCTTTGCTGATCTTATCCGAGCCGATGTCCAGATATTTATATACCTGCATTGAATCCGCCGAGATTATCTCCCCGCCGATGTCTTTAGCAAGCGAGATGGAAAGGGCACTTTTCCCCGCCGCCGTGGGCCCCGAAAGGATCACAAGTTTTTTCTTTTCGCTCATACTATCCTCTTAAATCTCTTTTCAAGCTCACGCTCTGAAAGCTTTATTATGGTGGGCCTTCCATGCGGGCAGTTATAGGGCTGGTCAAGGCTTAGAAGCTCGTCGATAAGTGCCTGCGCCTCGTTGAACGATAGCCTTGTGTTTCCTTTGACCGCTGCCTTACAGCTCATGGTTGCAATGCGGTCGTGAACGGCACTCACATCCGCGTATGAACTCTTATCACCCAGCTCATCAAGCATCGACCTGAACACATCAAGCTCTCCCAGTCCGTAAAGATCCGTAGGGATCGCGCGGATGGCTATATCATTCCCGCCGAAATCCTCTATTTCGAAGCCCATATCGGTAAATGCGCTCATATATTCATCTATCACCGCTCTTTCGGCACCGGTCAGGGTTAAAATAAGCGGCGGACTTAACAGCTGTGAATTTATCACATTCTCCCGTAATGCCTTCATAAGCCGCTCGTACATAACCTTTTCGTGAGCTGCGTGCTGGTCGATCAGAAGCATCTCCTTACCGTATTCGATGATCCAGTAGGTTCCGAAAACCTGTCCTACTATGCGGTAATCGCTTGAAGCCTCCTTAGAAAGGATCTTTTCTTCAAAAAGGTTAAGCTGCTCCGGCTTTGCCGTGGGCTCTGTGGAAACTTCTTCATTTTGCCTGCTCTCACCGCACGATGTTGCATTATGTAAACCGTTATCATAAAGTGCTTCTTTTTGTAATATTTCATTTGTATAATGTGTGTCTTCGGTATTATCAGCAGTGCTAACCGGCAGGCTTTCTACCCGGGTCACAGTTTTTTCTGTATGCGTTATGTAAACTTCATTCTCCTCATTAACCTTATTTAAAACCGGTTCCTCAAGGTTTTTAATCCTGTTACTCTCAAAAGGTTCCGGAACCGACTCTTTTTTTACCTGATGATCTTCCTCTATCTCATCCTTCGTGAGCGTCATATCGTTAATGAGCTCCATTGACGAGAGTGTGTCAGCAACAGAACGTCTTACAAATTCAAAGAGATCCTTCTCTTCGGAGAATTTAACCTCCATTTTTCTCGGGTGCACATTGACGTCTACCTTTGCCGGCGGCATATCTATCATAAGCACCGAACAGGGAAACATGTGCTGCATAAGAAAGCCCACATAACCTTCTTCTATCGCACGTGCTATAACGCGGTCTTCTATATAACGGCCGTTCACGAAATAGTTCTCCATCAGACGGTTTTTTCTCGCCACAACAGGCTTTGCGATATAGCCCTTAAGT
>JAILOD010000095.1 GCA_024691015.1 Lachnospiraceae bacterium | reverse complement strand
TACAGTTATATCCTTTGAACCGATAGCAACACCGATGGTGTCCGTACCGGGCTTCTGGACATAATAATCGTTAAGATAGATATTGTCATCACTGACACCAAGATCGCTGAAAAGCTGTCTTATATTTCTGGATTTGTCAACATACCAGGTTCCGTTGCCGTCTTCATTATAGAAGTTTCCGTCTTCATTTCCCTGATTGGAATAGAAGCCGGCAAGAGCCAGATGGAGAGACATGGTTGCAAGGTGAGTATTGTAGGTCTTGGGCTCCCCATCGAAATATCCGTCACTATAGAAGAAGGTTGAGGTTATATCCTTTGAAGGATCGTTAAATGAAGGGAAGTGAACCAGACCCTGATAAAGGGGGTAGCTTTTTCCACTGCTTCCGGTAAATGTTTTATCGGTACCGATGGTTCTCTTACTAAGGTCGGAACCGTTTTTGAAAGAAAAAGAACCTTTGTTATAAGCATATTTATTCTCTAAATAAGAGTCATTGCTTTTACCTTTGACTATTTTTAACAGGTGATCCTTAAACTCAATATGCTGGTCCGATCTGTCGGAACGCACAAGTCTTTCATCATAGGTTCCTTTTCTTTTGGACACGGGATAATCGTCGTCGTTGTCTTCGTCCGTAAGCCAGACTTCCGAGCCCCAGGCAAGTCCGTCCAGATAAACCCTGGCATCCATGGTCGCACCGCAATCGAGGAATACATTGTCATCGGTTGCATCTTGGCTTTTGTTGTCTTTGATTATTGAAACTCCGCCAAGATTCATGTTTACGGAATCCACGACAAAGATGCCTCCGCCTGATCTTGAGGTTTCGTTGGAGTAGTTTTCGGTAATGGTAACGTCTGTCACGGAGTTTGCGTCATTATCGCAGTAAATTGCTCCGGCATCGGAATATGCCCAGTTACCCCATATATTACAGCTGTTTACGGTCTGGCTTTCGTCATTCATATGAATCGCGCCGGACTGACCTCTTGTACCCATAACGGTCCTGGAGTCATCAGCCTTGATACAGAGATTTCTGAGGATATTAAGTCCGCCCATGCTGGCGCCTTTTCCGTCTGCATAGATTCCTCCTCCTCCGCCGCTGGCATCGGAGTCGTGCACTATGTTATAGGCTATGGTACTTTTGTGTCCGGCCGTGCTCATAACATCTTTATTTACCGGCCCGTTTACTACATAAGTGGAATTTGTAAATGGGCTGTGGGTATCATTGTAATAGGGTGAAAGAGTATCGGGAGTGTTCCATTGTGACGGGTATTCGGGGTCACTTTCTAATGCTTCTTTAGGGTATGTGGAGGCAGAATGACCCGGAAAGAGGTTTTTGGCATCGCCTAAGATCATACAGTCATCCCCGGCAATGGAAATACCACCGCCGTTATCATCGGCAATATTGTAATCGATATGGCTGTTGGTGAGGTAGAGCTTACCATAGTCGGCGTTCATATGTATGGCTCCACCATCGTCATAAGCATAGTTATAGCAGATATTTGAGCTGATAAGCTCTACGGTCTGGTATTTATCGCACATACGCACAGCACCGCCGCAGTTGGTGTCGTTTCTGTTACCCGCAACGGTAGTGTCTACAAGCTTAAGACCGGATTTTTTGTAGATGATCTGAACGGCACCTGCGCCGCTGTTGTTGTAGCCGCCTGAAATAACACCACCGGTGAAAGTCCCGGATGTTTTCTTTACTCCGCTTGAGTAGTACCACAGACTGTCCACAGTGTGGGTTGAGGGGGTGTGGGTTGAGGGGGTGCCGGAGGTTTGCGACCAACCGTTAGAGTCGTAATATTTGCCGTCAATGCGGGAGACAAAGGGATCTGAGTCCCATTTAATAACAGGATCTCCGTTTGTATTTTTATTTACTGTGTCAATAGTATATCCCTGCCTGCCGCCATAGACGGTAAGTGTACAGTTTATTACATTGATGACGCCTCCGTCACTTTCATAGTCGGAGAGATTCCTGAAAAGCTTGTGCCCGTTAAGCTCCAGGTTCAGGTTTCCCTTGTCCTGGACGATCAGATTTTCGGGTATGCACATATCGCCCAGAATACCGACGGTGTCGCCGGGAGCCGCGGCCCTTATTACGCCTTTTAGATTGGTTCGGATATCGCCTTTCATATATTCCAACCAGTTGCCTTCACTGGCATGAATTCGATATATTAGTGGTTGTTCGTCTGCATAAACGGTATTTCCGTGTGATGCATTTCCAAACGGTATCGTTTCGAATATCATTACCAGTGCGATTAAAAGGGCCAGTTTTGCGCGTATCTGTTTTGCCGTTATTTTCATTAATTTTTACCTGCTATAAATGATCGTCGGGTTTCATTTGGAGAATAAAAGGGGGCAGCAAAAAAAGCTGTCCCCTCTCTTGTATTTAACGTCATATAGGGCTACCCCAATCCCTGATATAACGCATTTCGTTTTCTAAAGAAATGCTGATAACAGAGATCTTTTGATGACGATGGTTATTATGTTCTGATGATCCTTATTAATGTACTTGATCCTCTTTTTTGATGCGGTAAGCACCACATTTCTGAGTACTGCTTCAAGCCCGTGGTAATCGGACATATAGGAGCTTTCCGGATCCGGCTCGTCACTTAAGGAGTTGTAGAAATCAAACTCTTCTCCGACGGTGGCAAGCTTTATAAAAACCGAAGCACCTTTCTGGTAGGTGAGGATCAGTATCGGTGCGGAAGAATCGTGATGGTCTATGAGCTTTACCATAGACTCTTCGGCAGCCAGCATAGCCATTGTCTTGTCACGTCTGGGAATGTTAAAGCTGTTAAGCTCACTGCCCAAGAATTCCATTCCGTCTTCTATGGCTTCTCTTGAAGCCTTTATCATTGTTTTTCCCATATCAATAATCCTTGGCTTTTTCTTCGCCGTTTAACACTCTGAGAGCCCCCTGAGCAAGAGCCAAAAGCTCGTCCTCTCCCTTGTAGATGTGTACGGGAGCGATCCAGGATACTCTCTTTGAGATATTATCGGTTATGTATTTCTCGTAAGCGATTCCGCCTGTAAGAAGGATGGCGTCAACCTTTCCTTCAAGAACTGCTGCCATTGAACCGATGTTCTTTGAAATCTGATACGTGAATGCGTTTACAACGAGCTCGGCCTTCTTGTCGCCGTCGTTCATCATCTTTTCGCATTCCTGCATGTTGTTGCAGTGGAGGTATGAGTTGAGTCCGCCTTCGCCGACTAACATCTTCATAACCTGCTGCTGTGTGTATTTGCCTGAGAAGCACAGACGTACGAGACCGCCAACGGGAACTGCACCTGCACGCTCGGGTGAGAATGCGCCGTCACCGTCAAGGGCGTTGAATACGTCTATAACCTTGCCGTTCTTATGAGCTCCGCAGGATACGCCGCCGCCCATATGTACAACGATGAGGTTTAAGTCTTCGTACTTTTTTCCGTTCTCTTTTGCGTAACGGCGTGCGATAGCCTTCTGGTTAAGAGGATGGAAGATGGAGTTTCTGGGAATCTCCTCACATCCTGAAAGCCTTGCGATGTCTTCTAATTCGTCAACAACAACGGGATCTACGATGTATGAAGGCTTGCCGAGCTCATCACCGATCTCGCGGGCAAGTATTCCGCCGAGGTTTGATGCGTGCTGGCCCTGAACTCCGATCTCAAGGTCTTTTACAAGGGCGTCGCTTACGGTGTAAGTGCCGCCGGGGATGGGCTTTAACATTCCGCCTCTTCCTACGCATACATCAATTGACTTGATGTCGAAGTTCTGCTCTTTAAGGAAGTCTAAGATGATGTTTTTTCTGAAGTCTTTCTGTGCAACGATGGAATCGAACTGTGCGATCTCTTCGTTGGTGTGACGAAGTGTCTTGTCAAAGAGCATGTTCTCGTCTTCGAATACTGCGATCTTCGTGCTGGTGGAACCGGGATTGATAATTAATGATTTAATGGACATTTTATATCCCCTTTCTGGTTTATTTCCCTGTATGGGATTATTTATTCTTTAAGTGCTCTGCAACAACTGCTGCAAGTGCGATCGAGTTTACCTTTGTTTCGGTGCTGTCCGAACGGGATGTGAGAATGGCGGGTGCCTTTGTTCCGGTTAAAATGCAGCCGTTTTCGAATTTGGTTGTATGTACGATGAACTTGTATGCGATGTTTCCTGCGTGGATGTCAGGGAATAACAGGATGTCTGCATCTCCGACTACCTTACGGTCAAGTGCGCCCTTGTGCTCGCAGGCTTCGCGTGAGATCGCCATATCAAGTGAGAGAGGTCCGTCAACTATGCAGCCCGTGATCTTGCCCTCGTCCTGCATTTTAGAAAGCTCGCCGGCTTCTACCGTGCATTCCATCTTGGGATTTACAACCTCTACTGCTGCAAGTGCAGCTACCTTGGGGTTGTTGATCCCGCAGGCATTTGCAACGGCAACGGTGTTCTCGATGATGTGTACTTTATCTTCAAGTGTGGGGTAGGTCATGAAAGCAACGTCCGATAAGAAGAGAAGCTGCTCTACGCCTTCTATTTCAAAGAGACAGGTGTGTGAAAGAGGCTTTCCGGTTATGAGGCCTACTTCCTTATCCAGTACGCTTTTTAAAAAGTCTTTTGAACTGATGAGACCTTTCATGTACATATCGGCTTCGCCGTCGTGTACAAGCTTTACGGCTTTTGTTGCTGCTGCAATGGGATCGCTTTCTGCGATCACTTCATAGTCGCTTAAGTTCATGTTGAGCTCTTTTGCGATCTCACCCATTTTGTCGGGATCTCCAACAAGAATGGCTTCTGCGATGCCACGCTCTTTTGCGGCCTTTACGGCTTCAAGCACGTTGGAATCGTTTGCTGCGGCTACCGAAAGCTTTTTAAGCGGTACGGATTTAACCTGATTAATGATTTTCTCAAAATGTTTACCCATGGTGAATAATCTCCTTCTAAAGATGTGTGCGCTTATAAATAGGAAAGTGCGCATGGTTAAATATACCATTTATATGCGTTTGATTCAAGGAAAATCAGCAATCTGGCGGATGTATTTGGTGGTTGTAAAGTTTTTGGGTGAGTGATAATATGAGTAAGCACAGATCTTGTTTTTATTGTTCTGTGGATTTTCTATGAAACTGCCGGTTCCGGCAGTGTTTTCCGTTTTTATTTGATTTTGTGTGCCGGGGGGAGTCTGCTTTTTTGGGGGTTTCGGGTGGTGTATGCCTTAGGGGGAGAAAAAGTGGTTTTAAGGCATATACCCGGGGTATGTGCTGGCAGGAATTTAGAGCGTTGTATGCCTTAGGGGGAGAAAAAGTGGTTTTAAGGCATATGCCAGGGGGAAGTGCTGGCGGAAATTTAGAGCGTTGTATGCCTTAGGGGGAGAAAAAGTGGTTTTAGGGCATATGCCCGGGGTACGTGCTGGCAGGAATTTAGAGTGTTGTATGCCTTAGGGGGAGAAAAAGTGGTTAAAAGGCATATGCGCGACGTATGTGCTGGCAGGAATTTAGTTTGATGTATGCCTTAGAAGAAGAAAAAGCAAGATTAAGGCATAAGGAGGGAT
>JAILOD010000067.1 GCA_024691015.1 Lachnospiraceae bacterium | reverse complement strand
CTGCCCTTTGCGGGAAAAGCGGTTATTGTTGCAAAGGAGCTGTCGGAGAGCTTTGAGGGCTTTATAAATTCAGAAGAGGCAGTCGGTAAGACTGAGGTTATTCTAAGAGCCTTTGAGGAAAATGATGTCACCGGTATGTGTCTGGTTCTGGCCTGTACCGATGACCTTGTGATCAATAAAACCATTACAAAAATAAGCCGGGATAAGGGTATACCGGCAAATAACTGTTCGGACAAAAATGACTGTGATTTCTATTTCCCGGGACTTATTTATAAAGAACCGTTTACGGTCGGCATTACCGCAAGCGGAGAGGCCCATAAACTGGTTAAAAAGATCAGGGAAAAAACGGAAGAAGTGATCGACGAGGTTTTGAAAAAGTAAAGGATACTACAGGAGAAATAAGTTGGCTGAATATGTAAAAAAGCTGATTGTCGGAAGCCGTGAGAGTGCACTTGCAGTCGCACAAACGGAAACGGTGATCAGATATCTAAAGATAAATCATCCTGAGATAGATGTGAATATGGTCACGATGAAGACCACCGGAGATAAGATCCTGGATAAAAGGCTTGATGAGATCGGAGGAAAGGGTCTTTTTGTAAAGGAGCTGGACCAGGCATTAAGAGAGGGACGAAGTGATCTTTCGGTTCATTCGCTCAAGGATATGCCGATGGATATTCCGGATGACCTTCCCGTTATCGGTTTTTCAAAGAGGGAGGAGCCGTTCGATGCTCTTATCTTACCTGAAGGTAAAGAACGTATAGATTTTTCAAAGCCCATAGGAACTTCCTCCAAAAGAAGGATATTACAGCTTAAGGAAATATACCCCGAAGCGCATTTTGAAAGTGTAAGGGGTAACATCGCCACAAGGCTAAGGAAGCTCGATGAGGGTCAGTTCGGTGCGATAATATTAGCTGTCGCAGGGCTTAAGAGACTTGGGATGGAAGGGCGTATAAGCAGGGTATTTTCTCCCGATGAGGTGATACCCTCGGCAGGACAGGGAATCCTGTCACTTCAGGGAAGAGCGGGAGAGGATTATTCGTGTCTCGACGGATATACGGATGAAGAAGCCGCAAGGGCTGCAGCTGCGGAGAGGGCTTTTGTAAAAGCACTGGGAGGCGGATGCACCTCACCTATTGCAGCACATGCCTCTTTTGAAAAAAACACAATGACCTTAAGAGGTTTTTTCTATGATGAAGAAAACGAAAAAGGCTATAAAAAGACGGTGATAAAAGAGGTCGGTACTGTTGAAGAGTGCGCCGAAGAGGGAAGGAAGCTGGCGCGCGGGATACTTAAGGAAATCGGTTGATTTAAGGAGAGTTCATGGCAGGAAAGGTTTATCTGGTTGGAGCAGGTCCGGGAGAGAGGGGACTGTTTACACTAAAGGGTTTAAAGGTATTAAAGGAAGCAGAGGTCGTGGTTTACGACGCTCTTGTCGGTGAGGAGGTTTTAACACTTATCCCCGAAGAGGCAGAGCTTATAAATGTCGGTAAAAGGGCCGGCAACCACATAATGGTGCAGGAGGATATCAATAAAGTCCTTCTTGATAAGGCGCTCGAAGGAAAGAAAGTGGTGCGATTAAAGGGCGGAGATCCGTTTTTATTCGGGCGAGGCGGAGAGGAGCTGGAGCTTCTGACAAAAAACGATATCCCTTACGAGGTGATACCCGGGGTTACCAGTGCTTTTGCCGTTCCGGCCTATAACGGTATTCCGGTAACTCACAGGGACTATACTTCATCGGTCCACATCATCACGGGGCACAAAAAGAAGGGCGAGGAATACGATATTGATTTCGAAGCCCTGGTCAGAACAAAGGGAACGCTCATCTTCCTTATGGGGATAGCGGCTCTTGAGGATATTATGAATTCGCTTTTAAAAGCCGGTATGGACGGCAAAACACCGGCAGCGGTCCTTGAAAAGGGGACTACGGCGGGACAGAGAAGAGTGGTGGCAACGGTTGAAACCTTAAAGGAAGAAGCTGATAAAGCCGGTATCGAAACACCTGCGATAATCGTCGTGGGAGATGTGTGTAAGCTTTCGGAAGAGTTCTTCTGGTATGAAAAAAAGCCTCTTGGAACTAAGAGAATACTGCTTACAAGACCAAAGGATCTGCAGTCTGAGATGGCAGGAAAGCTAAGGGATCTCGGCGCCGAGGTAATGGAGCTGCCGGCTATAAGGACAGAGCCCTATAAGGAGAACCAAAAGCTTAAGGAGTGCCTGGTTAAGGACTACGACTGGCTGGTATTTACCTCACCTACAGGTGTTAAGGTCTTTATGGAGGAGTTTCTTAAGGAGAAGGATGTACGTGCCCTATGGAAGAGTAAGCTTGCGGTAATTGGGACCGGCAGTGAAAAAGAGTTAAGAAAATACGGACTGAAGGCGGACTTTAAGCCTTCTGTATTTGACGGGGAAACGCTGGGAAGAGAGCTTGCCGGGGTGATAAATTCAGACAGAAGATCCGGAAATATCAGGGTATTGATACCGAGAGCCGCCATAGGAAATAAGGAACTTACGGATGAGCTTTCAAAGGCAGGAAACATAGATATTGACGATATCCCTACCTACGATACGGTATACGCTTCATCACCTGTTGTGGATGAAAGGTCGTATGTGGAAGAAGGGCTTATCGACTACGCGGTGTTTACCAGTGCTTCAACGGTAAGAGGCTTTGCTGCTGCTATGGAGGGCGCTGATATTACGAAGGTAAAGGCTGTATGCATAGGGAAACAGACCGAGGCAGAGGCGCTTAAGATGGGAATGAAAACAAAGAGAGCAAAAGAGGCAAGTATGGATTCTCTGGCACAGGCGGTCATTGAGGCTGCAGCCGGTGATCTTTAAGGAGGAGAAAAATGGATCTGACAATGAGGCCAAGGAGACTGAGGGGGAGTGATACATTACGCAGGATGGTGAGGGAAACCAGGCTTGATCCCTCGTCACTTATTTACCCGATGTTTGTTATGGATGGTGAAAACAAGGTTGAAGGGATAGAAGCCCTTCCGGGGCAGAACCGATACACGGTGGACAGGATGGGAGAGGAGCTTGAGAGGCTTCTTGATGCCGGAGTAAATAACGTAATGTTTTTCGGTATCCCTTCTCACAAGGACGAGGTGGGCTCCGGCGCATATGACAGCGAAGGCATTATCCAGAGGGCACTCAGAAAGGCAAAGAAGGATTACCCGGAGCTTTATCTTATTACCGATGTATGTATGTGTGAATATACCTCACACGGTCACTGCGGGATATTGTGTGACCATTACGTGGATAACGACAAGACGCTTGAATATCTGCAGAAGATAGTTCTGTCCCACGTTGAAGCCGGTGCTCAGATGGTGGCGCCCTCCGACATGATGGACGGACGTGTCAGAGCCATCCGCGAAGCACTCGATAAGGCGGGGCATGTTACAACTCCCATTATGTCCTATGCGGTAAAATATGCTTCGGCGTTCTACGGGCCCTTCCGTGAGGCAGCGGGCTCAGCTCCGTCGTTTGGAGACCGAAAGAGCTATCAGATGGATTATCACAACCGTCTTGAAGGTATTAGGGAGGCACAGCTTGATGTGGAGGAAGGTGCCGATATCATAATGGTAAAGCCTGCAATGTCATATCTGGATATGGTGCGTGATGTGCGCGAGCGCGTAGATGTTCCGGTTGCGGCCTACAGCGTGAGCGGTGAGTATGCAATGATAAAGGCTGCCGGAGCAAAGGGCTGGATCGATGAGGAAAAGGTAATGTGTGAATCCGCAGTTTCCGTTTTCAGGGCCGGTGCCTCGATCCTTCTTACTTATTTTGCGAAGGAAATCGCTAACTGTATTAAGGATGGAAAGATAGGATAAAAATGACAACTCTAATTTCTGCGGATAATTCATGGATGCTGTTTGCGATCCTTGTAGTGGTCGCAGCAACCGCTATCTGGCTGGAACAACGCTTTAAATGGGCGGCAAAGATGTCGGGGTGCGTTCTCTGTCTCATCTTTTCCATGGTGCTCGCAAACTTAAACATCATACCGACAGAGGCGCCTGCATACGATTTTGTATGGAGTTATGTGGTGCCGCTTTCCATTCCGTTCCTGCTATTTAAAGCGGATATAAGAAAGATATGGAGAGAAAGCGGAAGGATGCTGGGGATCTTTGCGCTTGGAAGCCTTGGCACCGTGGCAGGAGGCATTCTTGCATATTTTATATTTAAGAATGCACTGGGGGGAGATATCGCAAAAGATGTGACCTCAATGTTTGTCGGAACCTATATAGGAGGCTCTGTAAATCTTGTGGCAATGTCTGATGCAACCGGGGCAGGAAGCGAGCTTGTAAGTGCATCGATCGTTGCGGATAACCTTCTTATGGTGCTTTATTTCTTCGTGCTGGTTGCCCTTCCGGCTTTCAAGTGGGTAAGAAGGATATTTAAACATCCAATAATTGACAGACAGGAAGCCGAAATCGAAAGTGATAAGAATATGTCGGCGGATTACTGGAAACCCAAGAAGGTGTCGCTTTTAGACATTTCAAAGGGCTTTGCGGCGGCATTCATGATAGTTGCTCTGTCGAAGATGCTGGCTCAGTTTTTCTCAGATGTGATACCTGACGGCAATTTCTTACTTGAACTGTTAAACGGTCTTTTGGGGAATCAGTACCTCCTTATCACAACGATCACAACTACCCTTGCAACTCTGTTTCCGGGCTTTTTCGGGAATATCGCGGGAGCAGCCGAGACCGGAACCTTTCTTATACACATTTTCTTTGCGGTAATAGGTGCACCTGCATCGATAATCCTTATCATAAAGCAGGCACCGCTCTTACTTCTGTTTGCGGCTGTGATCGTGTGCATGAATATGGTGTTTTCACTTGGTTTCGGAAAGCTGTTCGGATATTCGATAGAAGAGATAACCGCGGCATCGAATGCCAATATCGGCGGACCGACCACCTCGGCGGCATTTGTAATCTCAAAGGGCTGGAACGAACTGGTGGTGCCTTCTATTTTAGTGGGAACACTCGGATATGTTATAGGCAATTATTTCGGTATATTTTTATTCACACTGTTATAGAGGATCAGGGCAGAAAGCGCTCCGTTTTTTTATTATGCTTATCAAAAAGAAGGTTGTACTGGACCATTTCAAGGTTTTTAAGGTCAGATGCGTTTGGAGACGCTTCATAAGTACTGTAATAAGCATTGTCTTTATCCCACACACCCTGAGCCGTGATCGCGGGTGTCTCCTTAGAATATTTATCCAGGAGAAGATAGTAGTCGGGAAGTTCTAAGCCTGCATTCTTCAATATGTTTAAAGCCAGATAGTTTGTGGAGATCCGGTTTAAGGAGTCCTTGTTCAATTCATCATACTCGGGAATATCGTAATTTGCCCAGATGATATAGGGCACATAATAGTTGGCAAGAGACTGATCTGTGCTGTCATTAAAAGCGGGATGGGCATTAAGGAGAACCGCTGATTCCTCATCAAATGCGGGCTGGTGATCACCGTACATTACTATAAGAGTGGGTTCTTCCTCTTTTTCAAAATATCTTATCAGCTCTTCAAAGGCCGAATCGGATATCTTTATAAGAGACAGATAGCTGTTTATGGAATCGGTCGCATCGAAGTTTGTAACATACACCTTATCCTTAAAATCTTGGGTTATTCCCTTATATCCTCCGTGATTCTGCATGGTTACGTTAAAGCAGAAGAAGGGGGAATCTTTATGTGCTTCATACATTTTAATGACACGGGTGTAGTCCGCTTCATCCGAGGGAAGATTTCTTATGAGCTCCTCTTGGGAAAATGTATTTAAATAATCATCTTCAAAATATTTTTCGTCAAAGCCCAGATAGCTGTAGGCACTTACCCTGTTGTAGCCGGTAGAATAATAACAGTGATAGGCCGCGGTGGAATAAGGTGTGCTCTGTGCTTTTAAAATCTCCGCAAGAGAGGGCACGCTCTGTTTTAAGTACTGGGTAAAGACAATAGAGCCCGGAGGAAAGTACTGAAGAGAGGAGCCGGTAAGGACTTCAAATTCCGTGTTCGCGGTAGGGCCCCCGGTGACAGACATATTTAAATAGCCCTTTTGCGTGTTTTCCTTTAAGGAGTGAATGAAGGGCATATAATCGACGTTTGTTGCAATATCAGACAAAACGGACAGGTCAGAGAAGGCCTCGTTCTGTATGAGGATTATATTGGGGTCTTTGCCGTTTAGGTTTACATAATTCTCTGTGCTGTAATCTTTAAGTTCATCTTTAAATATCGCATCGACCTTATCGGCACTATAACCCTCCACGGTGATCTTCTTCGAGGCATTCATATTTGACAGGAAATACGGAAGGTATCCGAAATAGGCAACACTTTGGTTGTAGTCCCAGAAAACCCCTTTTATCCCATAGTAAAGTAAGCCCGTGTTAAAGCTTACTGCAACAAGCACTGTAAAAACAACGACTGAGATAAGAGTTTTTAAAGGCTTACGTTTTTCTTTAAAGAGCACGGGCTCCTTTGCAATAAAGATGACTATAAGACTGACAATGAGAACTAAAATTGCTATAGCAAGCCATATGGTCGGGTTATATGTATAATTACCGACAACCTCCACGGCGGTTCTTATAACGGTAAGGTCACCGAGCATGATGTAGTTACCTCTGAACTGATAGACTATATCGTTTGCCAGGCCGATCACAAAAAAGAGGGTGAGGGTGATCACCGCTCCGGGCTTTAACCGTCTGAATATCATAAAGAAAAACAGCTGCAGAAGGAGAGGGTAGAGAATGTTATAGAAAAGCATGTAGGAAACAAAGTCCATCTTACTTCCCAGCTGGATCTCTAAAAGAAAGCAGCTGATATAGGATACAACAAAAAGGTAGATCAATGTAAAAATATGAGGATGGTTTTGTCTTAGATTTTTAATTGACAAAAATAAACGCTTAAAGTTTATTACGCAGAAAGCGAGTGCACAAAAGGCAATAAGAACTCTGTAGAAAGCAGGGCTCATCCCTAACAGACAGATATGGAAGATCTCGTGAATATAGTTGTAATCGAAGGTCAGGATGAAAAAAGCCAGGGTAATTCCCAGTGCCCATCTGGCAAATAATATAATGGCTGAAAGATGGGGGTTATCCTTAAAAGCTTTTTTGTCTTTAAGATAAGCCTGATCATCTCTGAAATAAAGTGCAGCCGAAAGAGGGAAAAACACGCATAAAACCGTAAGTAGATACCGGCTCAGATAAAGTATGAATATGTTGGATATCGGAGCTGAGTAAAGATCCGATGCGGTGAGTCCGGTATCGATAAGATCAAAATCCCCGGCACGTCCGGCGTATAATTTCCATGCTGCGATAAACTGGTCAAGATCCGCTATCAGTACCAGTAAAAGTGATACAAGAGCGGCAATGAGTATGGTTGATAAGAGTTTTCTGTAAGGATTTAACTTGTTCATAAATATTATAATATCACATTTAACTCAGTCGGAGAAACTAACTGTATCTTAAGAATCCGGTACGCAAGAGTCACAAGCGGGTCTTTAGACTTGCGAAAAGAGACAAAATAAGATAAATTAGCACTAATACTTTATAAGTAGAATTTCAGCAGAAAGTGGTACGGAGAATGGAACTAATAAAAACAGTCAATGATGCGGTAAACGGTTTTGTGTGGGGAATTCCTATGCTGGTCCTTTTAGTGGGAACGGGAATCCTTATGACATTTCTCACGAGGTTTTTCCAGCTTACACACATAAAGCACTGGTTTTCAAAAACTCTTGGGGGAATTTTCGCAAATAAGCATGTTACGGCTCACACAGCGGAAGGGGACAAGCAGATCTCCCAGTTCCAGAGCCTTTGCACGGCTCTTGCAGCCACCATCGGTACGGGTAACATAGCCGGAGTTGCAGCAGCACTTGCAACGGGCGGTCCCGGAGCTATATTCTGGATGTGGATCGTTGCCTTCTTCGGTATGATGACTCATTTCTCCGAGAATGTCCTGGGTATTTATTACAGACGTAAGAACGCCGTAGGAGAGTGGAGCGGAGGAGCCATGTATTATCTTAAGGACGGCGTCGGTGCAAAGAAAGGACTTAAGACTCTCGGTGCGGTTCTTGCCGTGCTTTTCGCGGTTTTCTGTCTTATCGCATCTTTTGGTATAGGTAATATGAGCCAGATCAATTCCATAGCTGTAAATATGGATGCGGTTTTCCATGTTCCGATGTATGTAACCGGTATCGTGCTTATGGTTATGGCCGGGCTGGTAATTCTGGGAGGAATTAAGAGGATAGCGTCTGTTACGGAGAGACTCGTGCCTTTTATGGCTATCGTATATATTTTAGGCAGTCTTGTCATAATAATAATGCATGCGAATCAGATAGGGCCGGTGTTCGCAGCTATATTCAAGGGCGCTTTCGGTCTTAAGGCAGTCGGCGGCGGAATAGTCGGCTCGGGAATTTCTTCCGCACTTACCTGGGGAATGAAGAGAGGCGTGTTCTCTAATGAAGCTGGTCTCGGTTCATCCGTTATGGTGCATTCCGTATCGAATGTAAAAGAGCCCGTTATGCAGGGAATGTGGGGCGTGTTCGAGGTGTTTACGGATACCATCGTGGTATGTACGCTGACAGCGCTTTCCGTAATGTGCAGCGGAGTTATGGATCTTGATACCGGTAAAATGGTATCGGAAGCACAAAAGACTGCGCTCGTATCGGAAGCCTTCTCAAAGAGCTTCGGAACCTTTGGCGGAGCGTTTATCGCAATAGCGATCCTGCTCTTTGCCTTTTCCACGGTGCTTGGTTGGAGCGTTTACGGAACAAAGGCCTGCGAATATCTTTTCGGGACAAAGTCCACCATAGCGTTCAAGATACTCTTTGTTTTGTTCGTGGTAGTCGGCGCCACCATGAATTTAGAGCTTGCCTGGGATCTGTCGGATACATTTAACGGACTTATGGCGATCCCCAACCTTATCGGTGTGATCTTCCTAAGTGGCACGGTTGTAAAGATAACAAAGAATTATCTGGACAGGGAAATAGGGAAAAAAGACATCAAACCTATGTACTCGGTTTTCCCGGATATACAAAAAGAACAGGAAGAACGAAAAGAGGGATGATTTTTATAGATTTTTTTAGTATAATGGTCTCGTGTGAATATTCACACGGGACTTTTTAAAGGGGAACAATTCAAAAAGAAATTGGTTCTAACATTTTAGAATTCGGAGGAATCGGATATGGCATGTTTTTTAGTATCAACAGCTGAGGCAGTTATCGTTACCGCAGTAAAGAAGGCAGAAGAAAAGAAAGAAAAGGAGCTTGAGCTTCAGGGAGTAGTTCGTGAGGAAGGTCATATTCCTTTTTCGGTAAAGCTCGGCTGGCTTACAAAAATGCTTTGGGGCGGAGTTTTCCTTCTTCTTATCGAGCACATCTATCACGGTGAAGTGGTGCTTTACCCGCCGTTTTTAACGGCCATGTATTCCGCGGCGGACACGCAGGCAATGCTGTATGAAATGGCAACGGTCGGCGTTTCAATGGCATTTCTTGTTACCGCGATCTGGGGCGTAATGGTAGGCATCAGTGTTATCGTTGAAAAGAGAAGAAAGAACGCTGCCGCAGAAGCGGAAAAATAAACACTTTAGTTTTAAGGAGGATGGTATATGTGTCTTATACTTACGGTTATTGCAGCTTTGGTTACCACGTTTCTTTGGAAAAAGGTTTATAAGGATGAAAAGCTGAAGCTGTTCAATCTGGCACTTATGTATTGGGGAGCATCTATTATGTGGCTTGTAGACAGTCTTTTCTCGGCAGCTTACGGAGAGGGCTTTTTCGACATTTCACCTGCAGACACCATTTTAGGTATAATCGTGATCCTTTGCGGACTTGTTATGTGGGGCATTCTTATCCTCCCGGCAGCATTAAGAGGCGAGATAGTTGTTTCCAAAAAGGATGATAAGCCGGAATCAGTAGTTGTTGCCGATTCCAAGGTTGAATACAAAAAGATCGAAAATACAACCGGAAGTGTTCAGGCTCCCGAAAGAAAGAAAAATGAATAATGTGTTATAGCATCAGGGAGGCCGGTGAAGGCGAGGCGGAGAAGATCTATTCCCTTATGAAAACGGTTTACGAGGGGATAGAAGATAAATCAACCTTTATATGCGACGGACTCGATGTCGTAAAAAAGCATCTTTCCCCACCGCATTTCGGCCTGGTAGCAGAGGGTGCTGACGGGCATCTCGCAGCATCCGTTTTTACAAGAGTGCCGGGAGAAGATGAGGACAACCTTGGACGGGAAATTCCTCTTTTTGGCGCAGAGCTTGATAAGGTTATTCAT
>JAILOD010000012.1 GCA_024691015.1 Lachnospiraceae bacterium | reverse complement strand
TTTATTGTTTTGAGCATTATTTGAATTATTCTGCGCTGAGCGGTTCATATTGTTGTTCTGGCCGCTGCCAAAGTTCGGTCCCATATTACCGTTCTGGCCGCCGTTGTTATTCGGTCCACCATTACCGTTCGGTCCCATATTACCGTTCTGGCCGCTGCCAAAGTTCGGTCCCATATTACCGTTCTGGCCGCCGTTGTTATTCGGTCCGCCATTACCGTTCGGTCCACCATTACCGTTCGGTCCACCATTACCGTTCGGACCCATATTTCCATCAGGTGCATTGTTGCTGTCGGGATTCATATTTCCATTCTGTGAATCAGGTCTGCTCTTTCCTGATCTGTTATCGGAACTGTCTGTGCCCACATCAGATCCGTTCTGGGAATTGCTTTTTTCCTGAGGTCCAAAGTTCCTGCCGTGTCCGCCCATACGTCCATTCTGAGGAGGACCCTGTCTGTCATTATCGGAAGTTGAAGAATTATTTCCGGGACCCATATCTTTTCCGGGACCACCTTTTCCGTTTTCTATGGGAGCAAAGTTTTCGCTTACGTCACCGGGACGTGAATTGTTGTTAAAAGCATCTTCGGGTTTAAAGTTTTCATTGCCGGTTCTGGGAGCTGCCTGATCCTGACCGGGCATCTGACCCTGACCGGGGCCCTGTTGCCCGGATTCCTGCCCGGGGCCCTGAGAAGGAGCCTGAACGGCATTGTTCGTTGCCTTCAATTGTTTAAGTTCACTTGCGTTTTTTGTGGTTGCATAGGCTGTTACCGAAAGCCCTGCCGTAAGTACTGCCAGAATGATTATAAAAACCAAATCTTTTTTATTTATTTTCATAGTGTTGTCCTCCTGTTTTTTTGTGTTTTGGTTGATTTGTGATATATTTGTATAGAGACTAAACCACATAAGTGTTTTAAAATTGACGAAAATGTGGAAATTTTGTGTCCTGATAAATGCTGTGCGAGCAAGTACACGGATCCGTATAGGGAATGTGACTGCAAAACATAGTAAGGATGCAGTGTCCAATCTTGCCGGCGAGACTTGAATTAAAATGAGAACAGAACAAAAAACAAATACAAAAAACAGTATAGGCCGTGCCACCGTCTTTGTTATCCTGCTTTTGATCCAGCTTGGCTTTATCGCAGCTGTTTACTTTCACTGGGAGAATAAATACGGCTATCTCTCTGAAATTACCATACTTATAGGCTTTATGGTTGAACTCGGAATATTCGGCCGGCACATGAATGCAGGCATAAAGATGCCATGGATGATCTTTATCATGATCTTTCCGCTGGCCGGTATCGTTATGTATCTTTTGATGGGAACCAGAAATTCCTCAAAAAAGATGAGGCAGCGATATGAAGAAGTGGATTCGAGGCTGTTTCCTCATCTTAAACAGAAGGAAGAAACCTTGAAAAGCCTTTCGGAAAATGTGTCCGATGCATACGGAATAGGATATTACCTGTACAACAGCTGCTCATACCCGATCTACGATGACACAAAAGTGACGTTCTATGATGATTCCGTGCCGGCATTAAAGGAACAGATACGCTGTCTTAAACAGGCTGAAAAGTTTATCTTTATGGAATATCACGCCGTAGAGGACGTGGAATTCTTTCAGGAGATCAAGGACATTCTGGCCGAAAAAGCATCACAGGGCGTAGATGTCAGATTCTTTTATGATGATATCGGAAGCATAGGCTTTGTGGACCCCTCGTTTATAAAACGAATGGAAGAAAGGGGTATCAAATGCAGAGTCTTTAATCCGATGGCGCCGATACTTAACATCTTTATGAATAACAGGGATCACAGGAAGATCACTGTTATAGACGGAAAAGTGGGGTTCACGGGCGGTTTTAATCTGGCCAATGAATATTTCCATATCACAACTCCGCACGGATACTGGAAGGATACGGGAATAAAGCTGGAAGGCTCTGCCGTAAACAACTATACGGTCCTCTTTCTTGAGATGTGGAATGCAATAAAAAGAGAGACACTAATAGACACCGATATAAAAAAATTTCTGATCCCGCACACCGGGTCAAATCCGGAATACGGTTATGTTCAGCCGTACGGTGACAGTCCTCTGGATGAGGAGCATATCGGAGAAAACGTATATCTGGACATAATAAATCAGGCAGAAAAATACGTTTACATCTGCACGCCCTATCTTATAATAACCGATGAAATGACAAGAGCCATGACACTTGCGGCACGTAAGGGAGTTGAGGTAAAGATAATCACACCGGGCATACCGGACAAGAAAACGGTATATGCCATGACGCGTTCGTATTACAGGCATCTTGTACTGAAGGGCGTGAGGATATTTGAGTACACTCCCGGGTTTTCTCATGCGAAGATGTGTTTAAGCGATGACCGTATCGCTACGGTCGGAACCATGAATTTTGACTACAGAAGCTTTTATCTTCACTTTGAAAATGGCTGTTACATGGTTAATGTCCCCTGTATAAAGGATATCAAGGCGGATTTTGAAAAAATGTTCTCCCAGTCAAAGGAAGTCGAACTTAAATGGATTGAAAGCAGGGGCATCAGAACCAGAATATGGCAATGTATCCTGAGGCTGTTCGCACCAATGCTTTGATAGTGGATGCCGGAGAATTAAGATTGTTGGACTTTTTAAAACAATAAGGATATAATGTCACAAGTGAGAAGAAATGTGCAGAACGGGAGTACCTATGGAAATTAAGAGACCCGTATACAGACATGAATTAAAATATCTTATCAATTACGGACAGAAAGAGCTGATAACCAACCGCCTGAAGGAGTTTTTAAAGCTGGACAGTCACGTGACTGATGAGCAATATATGATCAGAAGCCTGTATTTTGATGATATGTGGAGCAGTTCCTACGAGGAAAAAATGATGGGAATCCTATCCAGAAAAAAATACAGGATACGCATATACAATTGTGATGATGGCTTTATATCTCTCGAATGTAAGGCAAAAGAAGGCTCATACATTCTGAAAAGATCGGCCCGTCTTACCAGAGAGGAATGCGATGCCATTATAGCCGGAGACATCGATGTTATAAAAGGCAGAGAGGAAGAACTTGTTAAAGAGTTTTATCATGCACTTTCCACAAACGGGTTAAAACCGGAGGTCATAGTGGATTATGACAGGATCCCTTTTATATACGATCCCGGAACCGTGCGTATCACTTTTGATATGAATCTCAGGGCGGCTTTCAACGGGTATGATATTTTTGACAGTACTCTTCCCGTATTTAACGCAATGGATCAGGATATGCTGATAATGGAGGTTAAATACACCGAGTTTCTGCCCGAGATAATAAGAAGCGTGATAATGGCGGACAGCCTTATATATACCGCAGCATCCAAGTTCACGTTATGTGATGACGTTAAAAGAAATACATACGGAATGGAAATATTCAGATAATACGAGGTGAAAAATGGGAATCAAATCAGTAATCAAAAGGTCAATTCTTGAGTCGGATATGTATAATCAGTCAATATCGTTAAGTACTCTTATCACGATAATGGTCGATATGGTGCTGGCACTCATTATCGGTATCCTGATATATGAGATATATAAGAAATACTTTTCCGGCGTGATCTATTCGAGAACATTTGCGCTTACCCTTATCGGTATGACGGTCCTTACCTGTATGGTGACATTGGCGATAAGTACAAACATCGTTATCTCCCTCGGTATGGTCGGTGCTCTTTCAATTGTAAGATACAGAACGGCGGTCAAGGAGCCGATGGATATAATGTATCTGTTCTGGTCGATCACCATGGGTATAACAATTGGCGCAAGTATGTACCTTCTGGCAGCTGTCGGTATGGTAATAATGCTCATCCTTGTTATGGTAATGCACAGGAAGCAGGAAAAGGGCAGTGCATATATAATGATCGTTCATTTAAAGGGCAGCGATGAAAAGGCTGTTCTGGAGAAGATAAATAAGCTTTCGTATTCAGTTAAATCCAAGACCTTAAGAGGTGAAAGCGCAGAGCTCACCGTTCAGGTTGAGTGTGATCCCGATAAGCTTGGCTTTGCGGATGAGATAAGAGCTTTGGATAATGTGTCGGACGTGACTTTGGTTCAGTATAACGGAGAATATCATGGCTAAGACCCGAAAGGGTTTGATCATTGCGGTTGCAGTTTTGGTTTTATGTATTCTGGGGTTTATAGCCTTCAGTATCACGCAGGTTAACATGGAACGCTGCATCCGAATTAATGAAGTAGTTACTTCCAATCTTTCGACGCTTTCGGATAACAGCGGAGGCTATCCGGATTGGATAGAGCTATACAACACCTCAAATAAAACCGTAAATCTACGGGGCTATACCTTAAGAGAAGGAGACAGGGCAAAGGACAAATACGTCTTTCCGGATTGTGAAATAGAAGGAAACGGGTATTTGCTCCTGCGTGCGTCTTCTTCCTACAGGGAAACGGCATCTGGTCCGGATCAGGATGAATCTTTTTCACTTGGCAAATACATAGAGACCGGCAGGGGGATCACGGAAAAAAAAGACGAGGAATTAAAAGCCCCGTTTTCGCTGTCTGTAAAGGGGACAACCCTTATTCTGTCCGGAAAAACCGGAACTACAACAGACTCCGTAGAAATACCGGAGCTGAAATACAATGTCGCCTTTGCCAGAAAGACTGACGGAACCGGTGAATTTGACACGCTGACTGCGACGCCCGGAAGAAGTAATGCCGAAGGAGAAGAGATCGATATCCCTTCCGTGAAGGCACCCGGATTTTCGGCTGAAAGCGGCTTCTATGACGATGCCTTTGAGCTGTCCATTACGGATGACAGGGATTCGGTTATTTATTATACGCTTGACGGATCCGATCCTGACGAAAGCTCACCGGTTTATTCCGGCCCCATCTATGTTAAAGACATAAGTGATGAGCCGAATCTGTATTCATCCGATAAGAATGTATCCTATGTGTTCAGGGATAAGGTGAAGATGGAAACGGATTACGAAGCGACCTTCACCATTCCGGACAGTCCGGTCGATAAGGCGTTTGTGGTAAGGGCCATGTCGGTCGGGAAAGACGGGAGCAGGAGCATGACCGCAACAAAGGTATATTTTGTGGGCTATGACAAAAAAACGGGTTATGAAAATATCCCTGTGATCTCCTTAGTCACCGATCCCTCAAACCTGTTTGATTATAAAAAGGGTATCTACGTAACCGGAGAGACCATGGATAACAGTGAAAGGATCCTGTCGGGAAAACGTGCAGAAGCCTGGACTGACGCCAATTACAGGAACAGAGGCGTGGAGTGGGAAAGGGAAGCCACAATGACCTGCTTTGATGCAGAACATCAATATGAATTCAGCCAGCAGGTAGGCATAAGGATAAAGGGAAACTGGAGCCGTGCATTTCCGCAGAAAAGTCTGAATATCTATGCCCGTCACGAATACAGCGGACGAGATGAGTTTGACCGGGTCTTTTTTGAAGGGGATAAAAGGGAAAGGAGTGTTACCCTGTTTTCAGGCGGAAACGATATCCTTTATAAGATGGAGGACGAGATAGCTGCTGATCTTGCGATGGGCGGCAGCGGGACAGAAGGAGATACAGCCGGTGAAGCTCTGGATTTCTCGGTTATGCGCCATTATCCCTGTATCCTGTTTCTGGACGGGGAATATTGGGGGCTTATGGAGCTCAGCGAAAAATTCAGTAAGGATTACATTGTTGAACACTTCGGCGTAAACAGAGAAAACGTCGTGATGATAAAAAACAGAAAGCTTGAGGTGGGACAGAGCGAAGACCAGCGTCTGTACGAGGATTTAAAATATCTGGTATACAGAGGTGGATTTGAAAAGGACGAAAACTATAAAAAATTCTGCGAAATGGTGGATATAGAGAGTTTTCTGGATTATTACGCATTCAGGATATATATAGGAAACACCAATGACTGGCCGGCCAGAAATTATGCGCTCTGGAGAGTTCGTGAAAAGGGTGAGGGCGAGTATGAGGACGGAAAGTGGCGTTATATGCTTTTTGATGTAAATAACTCCTCAATGAGTACACATACCCTGGACCGTGACTATATTGAATTTGTTCGTGAGGGCGACGGGATCTTCAACGAGGTGATGAAAAACAGGGGGTTTGAAGAGCTGTTTTATAAAAGGCTGTCAGAGCTTGCCGAAACAAACTGCTCGGTCGAAAACGTAACAAAGGCCGTAGACGAGAGGATCTCGGTTATAAGAGAGCCGATGATAAAATGGTATGAGAGGTTTAACAACAATGCGGATTTCGTTTACGGACTGGATGAAAAAGCTGAGGACATCAAGACGTTTTTTACGGTAAGATATGACGAATACGGTAAAGAGTGATCACAAATTCAGCTATCCGGCATACGGCTGAATTTTAACAAGATTGATATTTTATGTAAATAAGAGTAAAATGTTGAAGAGTGTATTTTTAGATCATATTCCGGCAGGAGGATGACTGCCGGACAGAAATAATTATAGATATATCATAAGGAGGACGCTATGGAACTTGGAAATACTCAAATGTTCAAAGTTGAATCGGAACCCGAAACAGGAGTGAAGGTGGTGCTTTCCACTGTTTATGAGGCACTTACCGAAAAGGGGTACAATCCTATCAGTCAGATAGTGGGATATATTATGTCTGGAGATCCCACATACATTACAAGTCATAATAACGCAAGAAGTCTTATTATGAAGGTCGAGAGGGACGAGCTGGTAGAAGAGCTTCTTACGCAGTACATCAAGACCAATCACTGGGAATAATATGGCGGTACTGATCGGTCTGGATTACGGCGAAAAAACAGTCGGGGTGGCCCTGTCCGATATAGAAGAGCACTATGCAAGGCCTGTTGAAACCGTAAGGCGTGAGACGGGAAACCATCTGAGGAAAACCTGTGCCCGTATACAGGAAATCATTAAAGAGAATAACGTTGAGAAAATAGTGGTCGGACTGCCTCTCAATATGGATGGAAGCCGCGGTGAAAGGGCTGAAGCAGCAGCTTCTTTTGCGGATATGATCATGAGGCGTACCGGCTTGGAAGTCGTTCTTGTGGATGAACGGCTTACTTCCGTTGAAGCACAGGAATACATAAAAACCAATTATTCGGGTAAAGAGGCTGCAGAGCGCATAAAAAAGGATATAGATAATGTGGCCGCTGCCATAATTTTGCAGGACTATCTTAATTCAAGATAATAAGCCACTTATTTCGAAAGGATATACAAATGATAGAAAAGCTTTCTTTTGAAGACGCACAAACCGGTCTGGCAAAGGAATTCTTTATTCTTGCCGAAACCGTTATCAAAGGGTCATCATACCTTCTGGTTACGGAAAACGAAGAGGGCGACAGCGATGCCCTTATATTAAAGGCGATTCCCACAAACGACGGGGAAATTGCCACATACGAAACAGTAATAGATGAAAAAGAACTTAATGACGCAATGAATGCTTTTGGAGAGATGCTGGACGATATTAAATTCGAATGATCAAGGATTAAGAAACCCAGATCTTTTCACGTATTCGTGTGCGTAAAAGTAAGTGCACAGCACTTCGTATAAAAAATAAAAAATGGAGGTTATTGTGAAGAAAACTGAAAAAGAGACTTCTTCAAAGCTCAAGATAATTCCCCTGGGCGGCTTAGAGCAGATCGGGCTGAATATCACGGCTTTTGAATTTGAGGACAGCATTATTGTGGTAGACTGCGGTCTGGCATTCCCGGAGGACGACATGCTGGGAATAGACCTGTGTATACCTGACGTAACGTATTTAAAGGAAAATCTGAAAAAAGTAAAAGGCTTTATAATCACCCATGGTCATGAGGACCATATAGGTGCGCTTCCCTATATATTAAAGGATGTAAATGTTCCGATATATGCCACCAAGCTGACGGTGGGTCTTATTGACCACAAGCTGGAGGAACACGGACTTTCAAAGAGCGTAAAGAGAAAGATAATAAAGCATGGCCAGTCAATAAATTTAGGCAAATTCAGAATAGAATTTATAAAGACAAATCATTCGATAGCCGATGCATCGGCACTGGCCATTTATTCACCCGCAGGAATAGTGGTTCATACGGGAGACTTCAAGGTGGATTACACACCGGTATTTGGTGATGCCATAGATCTGCAGCGTTTCGGTGAGATAGGTAAAAAGGGAGTACTGGCTCTTATGTGTGACAGCACAAATGCTGAAAGGCCCGGTTTTACCAATTCCGAAAAAACAATAGGAAAGATCTTCGATACGCTTTTTGCGGAGCATGCAAGAAGCAGGATAATAATCGCCACATTTGCTTCAAATGTGGACAGGGTTCAGCAGATCATAAACAGCTCGCATAAATACGGAAGAAAGGTTGTTGTGGAGGGCAGGTCCATGGTAAATGTCATAGAGACTGCTCAGGAGCTGGGCTATATCAAGGTTCCGGACCACACACTTATAGATATCGCAAACCTTAAGAATTATCCCGATGAAAAGACCGTAATCATCACCACGGGAAGCCAGGGAGAATCCATGGCGGCTCTTTCGAGGATGGCGCAGGATATTCACAGAAAGGTTCATATTAAACCCAACGATACCATAATCTTCAGTTCAAATCCCATACCGGGTAATGAAAAGGCCGTATCAAGGGTTATAAACGAGCTTGAGGATAAGGGTGCGGAGGTTATCTTCCAGGATGTTCATGTTTCGGGACACGCCTGCAGGGAAGAGATAAAGCTTATCTATTCATTGGTTAAGCCCAAATATTCCATACCGGTCCATGGTGAGCCCAGACACAGGCATGCCCAGGCCGAGATAGCTTCGGAGCTTGGAATACCCAAGGAAAATATTATGATGCTTCATTCCGGTGATGTGCTGGAAATAAATGAAGATTCCGCAAAGATAACATCGCATGTTCAGACCGGAGCTATATTTGTTGACGGGCTTGGAGTCGGAGATGTCGGAAACATTGTATTGAGAGACAGGCAGAGGCTTGCGGAAGACGGTATAGTTATTATCGTTCTTACAATGGAAAAAGGTACGGGACAGGTGCTTGCCGGCCCCGATATAATATCGAGAGGTTTTGTTTATGTCCGTGAATCGGATGTTCTCTTAGAGGATGCCACAGAGGTACTTGAGGATACCATGGAGGCACTTATGGATAAGGGTGTTAAGGATTGGAGTAAGATCAAAAACACCTTAAGAGATAATCTTTCGGAGTACCTTTGGAAGAAGACAAAGAGGAGACCGATGATCCTTCCGGTTATTATGGAGGTATAAAGCCCTTTTATGGATGACAGCGTACAGAAAATAGTAGAAACAATAAAAAGCACTCCGGAATATACTTTGTATAAGAGCACCCGGGATGAGATCTATGATGATCCCGATCTCTGGGCTAAAGCAGAGCGTATCAGGACGGAGTATAATGAAGTTTTGAGCATAAAGGATGAAAGACAGATAATGCAGGCGCTGGATGCCTTTATGGAAAGAAATGAAGAAGATTATGCGATAACTGAGATCCATGATGCTCTGGAAGCCGAAACCGGGTTTTTTAAGATGATGCAGAATGTTATCGACAAGCTCGCAGGAGATATAAGAAGTTGATGAAAAAGGGTCCGGAAATTAAAATTATAGGAGTGATAATGACCTTTCTCGGGATGATGGTCAGGATATTGCTTGTCATCGTCTGTCTTTATTATATCTATAAAGGCGCTATATGGGCTTACGGGTTCGGATACAGGATATTTACCGAGGAACCTGTCTCATCCGGTGACGGAGTAGAGGTGGAGATTACGATACCCGATGGCAGCTCAGCCATGGATATAGGAGAGATCCTTGAAGAAAGAGGACTTATCAGGGATAAGAAGCTGTTTTTTGTACAGGAGTTTTTAAGTGCCTATCATAAAAAGATGGAGAGCGGAACATATACTCTGTCCACGGCGATGACGGCAGAGGAGATGATGGCGGAAATGACGCCGGATACGTCTTCGGAAGAAGAGGAAGAAAGTGATTGACGAAAGAACGGCAGGTCTTATTGAATCACTTGCCTCATCCAACAGCGAATTTTTAACCGGGCTGGAAAACAGGGCGATCGAAGAAGAGGTGCCCATAATCAGGAAAGACACGCAGGAATTCATAAAATATCTTATGAAGACAAGGCGTCCCGAAAACATTCTTGAAATAGGAACCGCAGTGGGGTTTTCAGCCATCCTGATGGCAGAAAATACACCGGATTCCACAAGGATACTTACGGTAGAGGACTATCCCAAAAGAGTTGAAAAAGCCAGGGAAAATCTCATCTCTTCCGGTTATTCCGAAAGGATAACCCTTAGGGAGGGTGACGGAGAGGCCGTAATGAAGGAGCTTAATGAAAGATCCGAGAAGTTTGATTTTATTTTCATAGATGCGGCAAAGGCCCAATATCCCAATTATCTGCACGAGTCCTTAAGCCTTCTTAAAGACCGGGGTATGCTGCTGGCAGATAACTGCCTTAAGGGCGGAGAAATAGTTGAATCAAAATTTGCGGTCACCAGAAGAAACAGGACCATCCATAAAAGGATGAGAGAATTTCTATATGAGGTGACACATAACGAAGAGCTTAACAGTGTCATACTTCCCGTCGGAGACGGAATGGTTATGGCAGAAAAGACAGGAAAACGAAATTGAGATCAAAGAAACCTGAGTTACTGATACCGGCAAAAGGCCCGGAAGAATTAAAAGTGGCGGTAAGCTTTGGAGCGGATGCCGTATATTTAGGCGGAGAAGCCTTCGGCCTTAGAGCCCATGCCAAAAACTTTTCAAATGAAGAGATCGCAGAAGGGATAGAATTTGCCCATAAGAGAGGGGTAAAGATCTATATTACGGCCAATATTCTCGCTCACAACAAGGATATCGTCGAGGCCGCTGATTTCCTTAAAGGCATGAAAGAGCTTGGGCCGGATGCGCTTATCATTTCGGATCCGGGAATCTTTTCTCTTGCAAGGGAAATCTGTCCCGAGATAGACATACATATCAGCACCCAGGCCAATAACTGTAACTTTTATACCTGTCTGTTCTGGGGAAAGCTGGGGGCGAAGAGGATCGTTACCGCCCGTGAGCTTTCTTTAAGAGAGATTAAGGAGATAAGGGAAAATATTCCCGAAGGTCTTGAAATAGAAACCTTTGTACATGGGGCCATGTGTATTTCATATTCGGGGCGCTGTCTTTTGTCGGGGTTCTTTACCGGCAGAAGCGCAAACCACGGGGAATGTGCACATCCCTGCCGCTGGCAGTATTCGGTAATGGAGGAAACAAGGCCGGGAGAATATCTTCCCGTTGAGGAAAACGAGAGAGGAACCTTTATCTTTAATTCAAAGGACCTTTGTATGATAGAGCACATCCCGGAGCTTATAGATGCGGGGATAGACAGCTTTAAGATAGAAGGAAGAATGAAGAATTCGCTTTATGTGGCCTGTGTTACCAGGGTCTACAGAAGGGCCATAGACGACTGTCTTAAGGATGTGGAGCTTTACAGGAAAAACATGGACTGGTACAAGGAAGAGATCAAAAAGTGTACCGTAAGGCCTTATACAACGGCGTTTTTCTTTGGGAAGCCCGGAGAGGATGCGCAGATATACGATTCAAACACATATATAAGCGAATATACTCTGTTAGGAGTCATTCACGAAAAGGACGATAAGGGAAGAGCGGTCATTTATCAGAAAAACAAATTTCTTGCAGGGGATGAAATAGAGATCGTCCACAAGGATTTTACCTCGGACTTTGCGACCGTTAATGCAATATATGATGAGGATGAAAATGAGATGGAAAGTGCACCGCATCCCAAGCAGAGGCTGTCTTTAGAGCTTTCGGCTGATTTTGATGTTTACGATGTACTAAGAATAAACAAATAGACAGAGGGGATTATGTTATTAAGCGTAATAGTACCTTGTTTTAACGAGGAAGAAGCAATTCCATATTTTTATGATGAGATAAACAGGGTTATTGCCGAAATGAAGGAGACTACAGACGGTCTGGAAGCGGAATATCTCTTTATCGACGACGGCTCCCGTGACAGAACTCTGGCAGTTCTTAAGGAATTAAGGGAAAAAGACAGCAGGGTGCGTTACGTTTCGTTTTCCAGAAATTTCGGAAAAGAAGCAGGGATCTATGCCGGACTTGAAAATGCAAAGGGCGATTATCTTGTGATAATGGATGTAGATCTTCAGGATCCGCCCTCTCTCCTGCCGGAAATGTTCAGGGCGGTAACCGAAGAAGGCTACGATTCAGCTGCTACCCGAAGGGTTTCCCGTAAGGGAGAGCCCCCTATAAGATCACTGTTTGCAAGGCTTTTCTATAAGCTGATAAACAGAATTTCGGATGCCGAGATAATGGACGGAGCCAGAGATTACAGGATCATGTCCAGACAGATGGCCGATTCCATCATAAGCATCACCGAATATAACCGGTTTACCAAGGGTATATACGGATGGGTAGGATACAGGACAAAGTGGCTTGAATTCGAGAATGTCGAAAGGATTGCGGGAGAGACAAAGTGGTCCTTCTGGAAGCTGTTCAAATATGCGCTGGAAGGGATAATGGCCTTTTCCACGGCTCCGCTTTCCATAGCCACATATTTCGGTATCTTTATGTCTTTTATGGCGTTCCTCTTTATCCTTGTCATAATCGTTAAAAAGCTTACCATAGGCGATCCTACATACGGATGGTCCTCAATGGTTTGTATCATTCTTCTGATAAGCGGGCTTCAGTTGTTCTCGATAGGAATTGTCGGACAATATCTTTCGAAAACCTATCTGGAAACCAAGAAAAGACCTATATATATAGCAAAGGAAAAATGCTGATGAAACTTATTATTCAAATTCCCTGCCTTAACGAGGCAAAAACACTGGAAGTCGCATTAAACGATCTGCCGAAGCACATCGATGGGATCGATGAGATCGAATATCTTATAATCAATGACGGCAGCACGGATAACACCGTAGAAGTTGCGAAGAACTGGGGTGTAAATTACGTTGTCAGCTTTGTAAACAACAAGGGTCTGGCAAAGGGATTTACGGCAGGGCTTGACGCCTGTTTAAGAAACGGTGCGGATATCATAGTAAATACCGATGCAGACAACCAGTACAGGGGTGCGGATATAGAAAAGCTCGTCCGCCCTATCATAGACGGGAAGGCCGAAATTGTTATCGGAGAGAGGCCTATAGATACTACGGAGCATTTTTCACCGCTTAAGAAAAAACTTCAGCATCTTGGCAGCTTTGTTGTTAGAAAGGCATCGGCTACGGACATTCCGGATGCCCCCAGCGGCTTCAGGGCTTTTTCAAGAGAGGCTGCAATGAGGCTTAATGTCATAAATAATTATACCTATACCCTGGAAACGATAGTTCAGGCAGGACGGAACAGGATGGCCATAACCTCGGTTCCCATTCAGACAAATCCCGAACTGAGAAAATCCAGGCTGTTTTCAAGTATGGGTGCCTATATCAAAAAATCAATCCTTACCATCATCCGTGCATTTATGATGTATAAGCCCCTGGTATTCTTTTCGGTTCTGGGTGCCATACCGTTTGTTGCGGGACTGGCAATAATGATAAGGTTTTTGATCTATTTCTTTAACGGACAGGGTAACGGACATATTCAGTCGCTGGTTTTTGCATCAACCCTTCTGATGCTCGGGTTTACCACATTTGTTCTTGGACTGCAGGCCGATATTATTGCTGCTAACAGGAAGCTGCTTGAAGATATTCAATTCCGCATAAGGCGGATGGAAGTTGACGGAAACAAAGAAAAAGATGAAGAAAAATAAGATTGTTGTCATCGGACCGGTTTATCCGTACAAAGGCGGGATATCCCATTATACAGGGCTTCTGGTTAGAGCACTAAGGGAACGCTTTGATGTAAGTGCCATATCCTACAGCATGCAGTATCCCAAAGTTCTGTTTAAAAAAGAACAAAGGGATTACAGTAATGACAGCTTTAAGGTGGATGCTGAATTTGTTCTGAATACGGCATCGCCGGTAAGCATTATAAAAACAGCCCGGTATATAAATTCCCTTAAACCGGAGCTTGTGATCATCCAGTGGTGGCATCCGTATTTTTCGATCTGTTATACGATGCTCGCAATGTTTCTCAAGTCAAAGATACTCTTTGTCTGTCATAATGTTTTTCCGCATGAGCGTTTTCCCATGGATAAGCTTCTTACGAGAATGACGCTGAAAAAAGGGAGTTATTATATTCTGCATTCGTCGCTCGAACTGGATGCGTTGAAAACCATAGTGAAGGACCCGAAATACAGAGTAAACATGCACCCTACCTATAGTGCATTTGATTTTTCGGGTGGAGCCGGTCAGGACGAGAAGGAAGAAGGGCTTTTGTTTTTCGGTTTCGTAAGGCCGTATAAGGGCTTAAAATATCTGATAGAGGCAATGAAGGCCGTGCCCGGTAAAAAACTGAACATAGTCGGAGATTTCGGTACGGCGGAGGAAGAATACAGAGAGCTTATAAGGACGGCCGGGATAGATAAGCGAACCACGGTGGTAAACGGGTATGTTCCCGATAAGGAGGTTGAAAAGTACTTCAGAAGCTGTGAAGCGGTTGTACTTCCTTATACGGATGCGACGCAAAGCGGGATCGCACAGATCGCCTTTGGTTTTAAAAAGCCGGTAATAGCAACAGATGCCGGCGGGCTTCCCGAGGTTGTAACAGACGGAAAAACGGGTATAATCTGTAAAAGAAAAGACCCGGAAGATCTGGCCCGTGCGATAAAAAGGTTTTATGAATTAAAGGATAAAACAGATTTTAAAAAGAATATCGAAGCTGATGCAGCCAGGTTTTCATGGGAGCATATGGTGGACAATATCAAAGAGCTTGCGCTCAAGTAAACCGAGCTCATAGCAGATATCGAACACCGCATCCTGAAAGCTGCCGGTGTGCAGATAGTATTTATTATATATTCGAAAGCTTTTCTTAAAATTGGGAAAGGCTTTGGCTTTTGAAGAAGAATAGGCCTTTTTTATGCTGGCCGAATGCAGATGGTCATACCGTTCGTTTTTCAGAACAGCCTCTGAATAGCCCTGTTCCAAAAGGCGTTTTGCAAGGATGATCTCCTCTGCATAGAGGAAGGTGCGTTCGTCAAAACCGCGGGCTGCCTTATAGCTTTTGGCCGATATGGCAAAAAACGAGCCTTCAACAACACCTACCGGGCAGAGGTCACCGGCACGTGAGAGAATATCCTGACGGATAAGCTTTTTATCCAGATTGAACCACACAAGGAAAAGGCTTTCAAGAATACCGATGAAACCGGGAAGGTTCCAGAAATTGTAGCCCTGATCAACAACGGGAGCCACAACGCCCATGTCGGGGTTTTCCTTAAGGGCTTTTATCATAGCAAGAAGAGTCTTTTCTTCGAAGGCTACATCGGGATTTGCAATAAAGAGTATATCGGATGAAAAGTTTTTTAAGGCATAAACGATCCCGGTATTGTTTCCGTTTGCATAGCCGCGGTTGGCTTTGGTCCTGATGACAGTGGTAACCTGATCCTTAAGGGATGAAAGGATACCGAAAGACCCGTCGGTGGAGCAGTTGTCCACCACGATAATATGGTCAAGCGAAGGATAGGACTTCAGGGTTTTAACCAGAGAAGCCGTCCTTTCAGCATCATTGTAGTTTAAAATGATAATTGAAGTGTCCATATCATTTATTATAAACACGAAGAGGAAATTATGGCAATGACTTTTGTTACTTTATTCACCAGACTTCAGAACGTGCATCTTCTAAAGGATGTCGGGATGATCCCCTATCTTTTGTACAGGGATTACGGGATCGACAGTACCATAGTGAGCTATAAAAATGAAAACGACTATCAGTACCTTACGGATAAGGTTAAGGGACTGAAGTTAAAGTTTATAAAAAAGACCGGAAACAATCCTATTCTACCGGCCCTGAAATACGTATGGACAAATGCGGCATCAATAGACGTGCTGAATGTTTATCACCTGAATCTGTTAAGCTTTCTGAGTCTTTTGATATATAAGTTCAAAAAAAAGCCGGATGGGATCGGCTATTTAAAGCTGGATATGGATAAAAGGGGATATAAGAGACTGTTTGCCTTTTCTCCTGTCGGGCTGGTAAAAAGAATGACCATGAGTCTGGCAGATGTTATTTCGGTAGAGACCACAATACTCTGGAAAAAACTCAGGAAAAAATACAAGGATAAGATAATCTATATTCCGAACGGTTTTTATTCAGAGGGAAAGATCCCCGACAGGGAATTCAACAAGGAAAATATAATCCTTACGGTCGGAAACCTCGGAACCTATGCAAAGGCTACCGATAATCTTATGCAGGCCTTTGCAGGAGCGGCTTATGATAACGATTACAGGCTTGTTCTGGTAGGACCGGTAGAGGAATCCTTTAAGGGATTTATAAAGGCGTTTATGGAAAATCATTCAGACCTTAAGGACAGGATAATTTTTACAGGAGCCATAAGTGATAAGGACAGGCTTTCGCAGATATACAAAAAGGCAAAGATATTTGCCCTTCCGTCAAGAAGCGAGAGCTTCGGGATAGTTTTGCTGGAGGCTGCATCAAAAGGAGATTTCCTGGTTACCACCGGCGGAGTGCCTGCGGGTATTGATATAAACAATGACGGGAAATTCGGTTTTGTAGTACCTGTTGATGATGTGTCGGCCTTATCCGGTGCCTTTGTAAGGCTTATGAATTCAAAGGCTGACTGGAATTCACGTGCCTGTGAGATAGCGGATTACACCTATTACAATTTCAGCTGGGAGCCGATAGTATCCAAGCTTCACGACGTGCTTGAGGTAAAGAGAGGCCGGAAATGAAGACCGTCAGTGTCATAACAATATGCAGGAATGAAGAAAAGGGCATAAAAAACACGATGGATTCCGTGCTTGCTCAGGAATGGACGGATTTTGAATACATCGTAAAGGACGGAGCTTCTACGGATGATACCGTTATAATCGCAGAAAGTTACAAAGAAGCCTTTGAGAAAAAGGGGATTGCATTAAGGATAATCTCAGACCCGGATAAGGGCATTTTTGATGCAATGAACCGGGCAGCGGGAGAAGCCGATGGAGAGTGGGTCATCTTTATGAACGCCGGTGACGCTTTTCATTCAAAAAATACCCTGAAGCTGATCTTTGACGGAAAGAAATATGACAAAGCGGACCTTTTATACGGAGATACGCTTGAAGAGGAATTCGGTGAATTCTATTATTTCAGGAAGTTTCCTGACAGGATAAAGGAGAGGATGCCTTTTTCGCATCAGAGTGTTTTTGCAAGAAAAGAGCTGCTTCGTGAATTTCCGTTTGATCTTAATTATCCGATCGCAGCCGATTATAATTTCCTGTTATGTGCATACAACGCCGGGAAGGTATTTAAAGACACGGGTGTCTGTGTGGCCGTGGTCACCAAAGACGGAGTGTCCAGCGTGAAGCTTAAGGATACCTATCTGGAGAGCATAAGGCTCAGACGTGACAGGGGAATAGAGCAGCCGACTGATGAAGAAATAAAGAAGGGCATGTGGAAGATTGATATCAAGCAGTTTGTTATGGATCATTTCCCGGCCTGGAGTAAATATATCGTAAGAAGGATTCAGAGAAAGATAAGACATCAATATACCATTGAATACAAAAAGGACTTTTAATAATGATTAAGAGAAAGCTTGTCGAAGCGGGTTCGTGGATATACCGCGTTACACTGTTCAGGCTGGTCAAGATATGTACTGAACTGAAAACAAAAAGTATAATAAAGCCCGGTGCGTATTTTAAAAATTCCACCCTCGGGGGAAGAAACTATCTGGGAAAGAATACCGTTATAAAGGATACAAGGCTGGGGTTCGGCTCTTATATTAACAATAACGGGGATATCTCGCATACCGTTATAGGAAAATATACATCCATCGGGGCAAATGTCTCCACAGTTATCGGCAATCATCCGATAAGGGAGCAGGTGGCGCTTCATCCGGCCTTTACCAATCCCGAAAAGATATTCGGCTTCTCGTATGCCAAAAGGAAGACCTTTAAGGATATGGAGGCGCATATTGAGATCGGTAATGATGTCTGGATAGGGAACAACGTGCTTATCATGGACGGAGTAAGGATCGCAGACGGTTCGGTGATAGGCACGGGTGCGATCGTTACAAAGGATACCGAGCCATATTCAATAAATGTTGGTGTGCCCGCCCATAAAAAGGGATTGAGATATGACGAGGAAACGATAAAGCTGCTCCTGTCCGACAAATGGTGGGACAAGGGCGAGGCCTGGATCATAGAGCATATCGAAGAGTTTAAGGATGTAGGAGATTTTGTCGGAAAGATCGGGAAGAAATAATAATGGAAAAAACAGCGATCGTGGTGGTTACATATTCACGATATAAATCACTAAACAGAATACTGAATTCCATCGAAGCGGCCGATTATACCGGCTATGACGATATACCTCTGATAATCAGCATTGACGGCGGAGGCGACGAAAAAGTAGCTCAGGCAGCGGAAGCTTTTAACTGGTCGCATGGCAAAAAAGAGGTTATAAAGAGGGGCGAAAGAATGGGACTTAAAGCCCATATTCTCTCCTGCGGAGATATTACGGAGAACTATGAGGGCATCATCATGCTGGAGGATGATCTGTACGTTTCTCCTTATTTTTATGATTATGCGGTAGAAGCGCTCGAATTTGCAAAGGACAAAGATAAAATAGGAGGGATATCACTGTATGCCCATAAATTCAATGTGTTTGCACGCCTCCCGTTTGAACCTTTAAATGACGGCTATTCCAACTGGTATTTCAAGTTTGCATCCAGCTGGGGACAGGCCTGGAGCAGGGAGCAATGGAAGGGTTTCAGAGACTGGCTTAGAGTACACGACGGTACCGATATAAGCGGAAACGGTCTGCCTGAAAATGTGGCGCAGTGGGGTGAGAAATCCTGGTTAAAATATGCTATCAAATATCTTATTGAGACAGATAAATACTTTCTGTATCCGCGCGTTTCATATACAACCAATTTTGCGGATGAAGGAGAGCACGCCTCCGAGAGTGTGACCGATCTTCAGGTCCCTTTGTGTGTGGGCAGAGAGAATTATAATTTTTCGGATCCTGATAATGCAAAAGCGGTTTACGACGCATATTTTGAAAACGAAAAAATGGGTGTAAATCTCGATATATATGGAATAAAGGCGCGTGACGGCGCTTTTGGGGAGGGCCCTTTATTATCGACGGCCCCGCTCGGGAAAAAGGTAATTCAAACCTACGGCTTGAAGCTGAAACCGGCGGACTTAAATGTTTTATACAAGAGTGAAGGAAACGACCTGTTTTTGTATGATACCAGTATCCCGGCCGATCCGCCTTCGGTTTCAAAGGGAAAGCTTTACGGATATTTTTATCCCGGAATAAATCAGAAAAAGATTTTGAGTTTTATAAAATACGGTTTTCAGCACAAAATGAAAGGAAATAAAAAGTGAGGGACATTTTCCGGAAGCTCGGATATATCTTCGATAAAAAACAGAAAATACAGATGGGAGTTCTGCTGGTAGCGATCTTCATCGGGGCCGGCTTTGAGCTTACCGGTGTTTCGCTTATCATGCCGCTTATCCAGCTGATATCCACTCCGGAAGTGGTTGAGCAGGAGGGAATAGTCCATGACGTATATGTCCTTTTGGGGATGAACTCCATCAAGCAGTATTTTGTATTTCTGGTATGCGTGATCATAGCGGTTTATCTGATAAAGAATATATATATGACACTGATGTATTTCTTCCAGTACCGCTATATCTACAATAATCAGCTGAAATGTGCGGGGAGGCTTATAGACTGCTATTTAAAGAAGCCCTATACCTATCATCTCGATCACAATACCTCCAACATGATAAGAAATATCATGCTGGATACGGACAGGCTGTTTCAGCTGATCCTCCAGGTTCTGAATGTTTGCTCGGAGGCCCTGCTTTCGCTTCTTCTGGTGGTTTTCCTTATCGTAACCGATCCTGTATTAAGCATAACCGTGGCGTTTTTCCTTGTGGTATGTATGGGAGTGTTTACCCTGCTTACAAAGAAAAAGGTAAATAACTACGGTCATATGAACCAGACCTACGACGGAAAGATGCATCAGGCCATAAATCAGGCTCTGGGTGCGGTAAAGGATATAAAGATACTTCACCGCGAAAAATATTTTGTGGATTCCTTTGTGGGCTGCGGCGAAAAGAAGATGACGGCGCTCATCAACACGAACTTTTTGGGTCAGGTTCCCAAATATCTTATCGAGACGGTATGTATATCGGCCATTATGTCCGTGCTGGCGGTAAAGCTTGTGAACGGTGAAAACTTAAGCGCAGTGCTTCCGAAGCTTGCAACCTTTGCTGTTGCGGCGTTTAAGCTTCTTCCGTCTGCGGGAAAGATAATAAACTATATGAACGGGATAACGTTCTTAAAGCCCTCCATAGATCTGATCTATCACGATCTTAAGGAGACGGAGGATATGCTTCTTGAGGAAAAGAGCTTTAAACGAGACAGCTTCCCCGAAGAGAACAAAGCGGACTCAATAAAGATCGAGAACGTGGGCTACAACTACCCCGGCTCGGATAAGGATGTCGTAAAAAATGTAAGCTTCTCGATCCCGCTTGGAGAGGCGGTAGGGCTTATCGGGCCCTCGGGTGCAGGTAAATCCACAATGGCGGACATTATCCTCGGAATACTGACACCGGTCACGGGGCGTGTTATGTACGGAAAGATGAATGTTCACGAGTATCCCTATACCTGGTCAAAGAAGCTTGCCTACATCCCGCAGGCAATTTATCTGGCAGATGAAAGCATAAGGCGAAATGTTGCCTTTGGTATAAGCGATGAAGAAATAGAGGACGATAAGGTCTGGGCTGCTCTTAAAGAGGCGCAGCTTGCAGACTATGTAAAATCTCTTCCCGAAGGGCTGGATACCGAAGTGGGAGAGCGCGGCGTAAGGCTTTCCGGCGGACAGAGGCAGAGGATCGGAATTGCAAGGGCTCTTTACGGAGATCCGGAGATTCTGGTTCTGGACGAGGCGACAGCGGCACTGGACAACGAGACCGAAAAGGCCGTAATGGAGGCTATTGAATCGCTCCATGGCAGAAAGACGCTGCTCATAATCGCGCACAGGCTTACGACCATAAGGAACTGCGAACACATTTTCAGGGTTGAGAACGGAAACGTTACTCTGGTAGAGGATTTTAAAATATAATGGATGTAAAACTTTCGGTTGTATTTGTAACATATAATCACGCTAAATATGTGAGAAAGGCGCTGGACGGTATAGTGGGGCAGAAAACGGACTTCGCTTTCGAGGTCATCTGCTGTGACGACGCCTCCACGGACAACACACAGGACATCATAAGGGAGTATGCGGATAGGAATCCGGGTATGTTCAGGTTTATTTTCCGTGAAAAAAATACACGTCATCCGACCTTAAGCATGTACGACACCTCTATGGCCGCAAAAGGAGAATATCTTGCGTATCTCGAGGGTGACGATTACTGGACGGATATGAACAAGCTGCAGAAGCAGGTGGATTTTCTGGAAACACATCCCGAATATATGGGTACCACGCATTCTTTTACTTTGATAGGAGAAAATGACGAGCCCATAGTTAACGAAAAGATCTCGTCTTTGTATGACTGGAGCGGGGATTATACCTGGGAGGACTGGAAGAAGCCGGGTACAAAATGGCCGGGACAGACCGCTTCAAATGTCTGCAGGAATTTTTATCATAACAAAAAAATGGATTATACCATTCTTTACAGGGCACATGATTTTATAGATGATGGTGTGATATTTACCTTTATCCTTCTGCAGGGAAAGATAAAACGATTTGATGAGGCCATGGCGGCCCACCGCTATGTTGAGAAGGACGGCGGAGAGAGCTGGAATTCCTTAAAGCTTAAGCGGGATTATATGCTGGAAGAAGCCGAGCTTCAGCTTACGATGATGCGCTGGACAGAGGAAAATGCAGGTTTGTCAAAGGAAGGCTTTGAAAGGGCGTCAAGGCAGTTAAAGACCGCAATATCGCTTTTCGTTAAGCAGCCCGCAGGGAAGACGTTTTCGTTATGCAGAAGGGCTATAGGCTATTATTTCTTTCATTTGAGATTCGGAAAGGTTAAAAAATACGGATGATCATTGTGAGATTTACGGGCGGACTCGGTAATCAGATGTTCCAGTACGCTCTGTATGAATATCTGAAAAACAAATATCCGGAAGAGACCGTAAAGGCCGATATCTCCTGGTATAAATGGAATGAGGCACACCAGGGGTTCGAGCTTAAAAAGATCTTTGAACGAGATGAAAATCCGTCTTTTAAGCTGGATGAAGCAAGTGAATTTGAGATCAGAAGGCTGTCGGGGAAATTCCCGCAGAAGAACGAGTTTATAAGATATATCAACCGATTTTTGAGACTTTTCGGTGAAGAAAAATATAAGCGGATGAATATTCACGATGACGGCCATGGCGGATCGGGAGGAGAAATAAAGAAAAGGATCGATTCCATAAAAGCCGGTGAAAATGCCTATATAACCGGATATTATCTGGATGAAGGCTATTACAGGGATAATCTTGGAAATCTAAGAAAAGCATTCAGTTTTGATAAGAAACGGGTATCTGACGAAAACAGGGATATTTTAAAGGATATGGCAGATAGTGAATCTGTATCCATCCATGTGCGACACGGTGATTATTCCAGTCCGGTCTATAACGGGACCTTTAAGATACTTGGTCTTGAGTATTATAAAAAAGCAGTAGATTTTATCAGAGAAAGAGTAGATGATCCAAGGTTTTTTATCTTTTCGGATGATACGGAGTATATAAAAAGAGAATTTGAATTTCTGGATAATAAGAGGGTTGTGACCAACAATACCGGAAAAGACAGCTATCTTGATATGATGCTTATGAGTAACTGTAAGCACAATATAACAGCTAATTCAACCTTCTCCGAATGGGCGGGACTGCTCAATGATAATCCGGATGCGATGATCATTTATCCGAAAGAATATCTTAAGGATAAAGACAGTGATATAAAGACAATTCCGGGCTGGAAAAGAATATAATAAAATATAATTAAAAAATAGTACTTGCAATATTTTTTATTTTGGTATATCTTATGTACATTGAACAAGGGTGTTCCAAATTTTTGGGATGCCCTTATTTTGTTTAAGTTAATTAAGAGGAGGACAGTAAAATGAGTGAAGAGACAAGGACAAATGTCGCTGAATATTTTGGGGAAGACGTGTTTAACGATGCCGTTATGCAGGAACGTTTGCCTAAGAAAGTCTATAAGGAATTAAAAAAGACGATCAATGACGGAAAGGATCTTGATCCGATGATAGCCGAGGTTGTGGCTAATGCCATGAAGGATTGGGCTGTAGAAAAAGGTGCCACTCACTATACTCATTGGTTCCAGCCTCTTACAGGAATAACAGCCGAGAAGCATGAAGCGTTCATTTCACCTACAAGAGCAGACGGAAAGATCCTTATGGAGTTTTCCGGAAAAGAGCTTATAAAGGGTGAGCCGGATGCATCATCATTCCCATCAGGTGGTTTAAGAGCTACCTTTGAGGCAAGGGGATATACGGCCTGGGATTGTACATCTCCTGCTTTCTTAAAGCATGACAGTGCGGGAACCATTCTTTGCATTCCGACAGCCTTCTGTTCATATACGGGCGAGGCTCTTGATATGAAAACACCTCTGCTTCGTTCGATGGAAGCGCTTAATACACAGGCTTTAAGACTTCTCCGTCTTTTCGGAAACACTACTTCTAAAAAGGTTACGGCTTCGGTCGGTGCAGAGCAGGAATACTTCCTCGTTGAGAGAGACAAGTATTTAAAGAGAAAGGATCTTATCTATACAGGTCATACACTTTTCGGAGCAATGCCTCCCAAAGGACAGGAGCTTGACGATCAGTACTTCGGAATCATTTCCGACAATGTAGGAAAGTTCATGACAGCTGTTAATAAAGAGCTCTGGAGCCTCGGAGTTTCCGCAAAGACACAGCATAACGAGGTTGCTCCCGGACAGCACGAGCTGGCACCCATCTATAATGAGGCAAACATCGCGGTTGATCACAACCAGCTTATGATGGAGGTTATGAAGAAGGTAGCCGAGCAGCAGGGGCTTACCTGCCTGCTTCACGAAAAGCCCTTCAACGGAATGAACGGTTCCGGTAAGCACAACAACTGGTCTATCGTTACAGATGACGGAATTAACCTCTTGGATCCCGGCAAAACACCTCACGATAACATACAGTTCCTTCTGGTTCTCACCTGTATCTTAAAGGCAGTTGATACACACGCAGACCTGCTTCGTGAATCCGCAGCAGATCCCGGAAACGATTACCGTCTCGGAGCAAACGAGGCACCGCCCGCAATCCTTTCGGTATTCTTAGGAGAGCAGCTTCAGGATGTTATCACACAGCTTATCACAACAGGTGAGGCTACAAGCTCCAAGCAGGGTGAGGTTATGAAGACCGGTGTTAAGACTCTTCCGGACTTCATGAAGGATGCAACAGACAGAAACAGAACATCACCTTTTGCTTTCACCGGAAACAAGTTTGAATTCCGTATGGTTGGTTCATCGGATTCTATTGCAGAGCCCAATACGGTTCTTAACACGATCGCAGCGGAAGCATTTGCGGATGCCTGTGACAGGCTTGAAAAGGCAGATAACTTCGATGATGCGGTTCACGATCTTATCAAAGAGTACGCAAAGGCTCACGAGAGGATCATCTTCAACGGAAACGGCTATTCTGATGAATGGGTTAAAGAAGCCGAGAAGCGCGGCCTTCCGAACCTTAAGTCAATGGTTGATGCAATTCCTTCTATAGTTTCGGATAAGGCAGTTAAGCTTTACGACAGATTCAAGATCTTCACAAAGGCAGAGCTTGAGAGCCGTGAAGAGATCAAATATGAGGAGTATTCAAAGCTTGTAAACATCGAGGCAAGAACCATGATCGATATGGCTTCAAAGTCGCTGATCCCCGCTTGTATCCGTTACAGCAAGTCTCTTGCTGATACGGTTCTGGCTCTTAAGGAAGCTGATGTGGATTATTCGGCAGCAAAGGAAAGCCTGGCCGAGATTTCGGATCTCATTGCAGATGCAAAGAACGCTCTTGCAAAGCTTATTGATGATGATGACAAGGGTATCGCAATGGAAGACGGCCGCGATAAGGCTGTATATTACAGAGATGTGATCAAGAAGGATATGGATGAGCTGAGAGCTCCCATTGATAAGCTTGAGATGATCGTGGATAAGGAATTCTGGCCTATGCCTTCCTACGGCGATCTGCTTTTCGAAGTTTAATGAAATTGATAATAAAAAACCTGCCGCTAAAATTGCGGCAGGTTTTTTTGTAGGCAGGGTGTAGACCCTGAGATAAAATACGTGTTTTAAAGCGAGAATGCGGAAACAGCTTTTTCGAGGATGTTTGTAACCTCGATCGTCTTGTCCGATTCTTCCTTTATGGTAGAGATGGTAGCACCGATCTCTTCCATGGAAGCGTTTGTTTCCTGACAGGAGGCTGCGTTTTCTTCGGATATAGAAGACAGAGCACTGACATCGTCAAGAACCTGTGCTTTTGCTGTATCGAGCTGGACGGTCTTTTCGGAGATGGTATTGATGGCATCAACCGTAGCACTGACCTTTTCATTAACAATTGAGAAGCTGTCGTTAACCTGTACAAGAACCGAACCTTCGCTGTTAACTGCTTCGGAGATCTGTCCGGCGTATTCCACGTTTTTATCCGATGTGGCGATGATCTCTTCGACAATTGCCTTGATCTCTTTTGAAGAGGTATCGGACTGGTCCGCAAGAGTTGAGATCTCGCCGGCATCAACTGCAAAGCCCTTACCTGCTTCGCCGACTCTGGCTGCCTCAATGGATGCGTTAAGTGAAAGCAGGTTTGTCTGGGATGCGATGTTTTCGATAACGGATGCAGCCTCGGCAATCTTTTTAACAGCTTCTGATGAGGAGTTAATACCGTCTACAACAGACTTGGAAACCGTAATGGTATTGGAATTGGCCTTTAAGAGTTCGTCTAATGCGGCCTGTGCAGTCTTTGTTTCCGTGTCGACTTCTGAAGCATAGCGTGTGGCTTCTTCTGTTAATTCTCTGATGCTGTCGATATCGTCACCGATCTGGATCATATTTGTCTGAGTATGCTGTACGGATTCGGCCATATCCATTGAGCCCTTTGAAAGCTCGTCAACGGCCTGAACAATACCGTCGGATGCGGCATTTACATTGGTAACGCCGTCTTCCACGTCATCCATATCCTTATGAAGCTCCTTGATATCGTCGTTTATAACTACCATTATCTCGTGAAGCTTGCTTCTTAAGGTTACGGTATCTTCTGCGATATCGTTGATCTCCTTGATCTCGGAGGTGGGAACCGTGGTGCTGGTAAGGTCGCCGTCCGCAAGGATCATAAGCTCCTTTGTGGCAGCCTTCAGAGAGGTGATAATGGACTTTGCCACGATGAAGATGATGATCGCAAAAATTATAAGAGCTGCAACCATGACAATAACCGATATAAGGATAATGC
>JAILOD010000005.1 GCA_024691015.1 Lachnospiraceae bacterium | reverse complement strand
TGTCATCTGCGTTATATTTCTTCTTATAAGCCTCCACCAGGGCTTTACGTCTGTTAACGGAAAGGCTCTCGGGGAAACAGTCGCGGCTTACTGCCACGAGACCTAATTTGATCTTAGGAATGTTTTGCATCACTAATACCTCCTAGTAAGAATTTAAAAATACCTTTCAAACGTTACTCATTTACACACATTTTAAACAATCCGGGGGAGTTCTTCAACCGAATTTTGAACCCCTGACCCCGTCATATGTCGGGAGCCTCCGAAGGAGGGTGCCGACAGTTCGCCACTGAGGCATCGAATGTCCTTCGGACAATCGATATTCAGCATCTGCTCCGCAGTGCGTCCCCAATGGGTCAATGACTCTCCGCAAGAATGACCGCCTTTCTTGAAAGTGCGACACGCTGCTGCTTAGACAGCAAAACCACGGTATCGCTTCCGTGTATCTCAGAATGGTACGTATTATGGGCGGAAGGCAGATATTTTACGGAAGCACCAACATTTACACAATTCTTTACGTACAAAGAAATGATTCGTCCGGTGAAGCGTTCCCTCATTATGGATACGACTGTCTCATCGGAACGATGATCACCACGATCTACGGATAAACCTTTAGGATCGGCAAATGCCGCTGAAGAGACGGTGCCGTCTTTTCTCCAAAACATCTCTGCGACCTCGGGAGGATAGATTGCCCGGTATAGTTTTTCATTCGGATCAAAATGATCATCCATAGAATGCACCTGCTTTTTTGTTAATATGGTCCGCGTCAGCAGGAATCTGCTCAAAGGATTCACTGCCGTCATATCTTACAAGGAAGATCTCGGCAGTATTCGATAATCCAACCTCTATCTCCATATGATCACGCCTTGAATTGTCATACTCGAGCTGAATGGTCTGAAGCGCCGTGGGAAAAACCTCCGGCTGAATAGACAGATTCTCCAGTAACTCCCGTACTTTTGATATAAGCTTCTTATCAAAGGCCGGAGCACCGTTTCCGTTCCACCCTTCTTTAAGTGCGGCTATATAAGAGAGCTTGCGCAGGTTATCGCTCTTAATATCGGAGCTGTCAGGCGAAGGGGACTTCTCCGGGCTTCGGCGGGATGAAAGGGCCGAGGCATAGGCCGCCTCTCTTCTCAGCTGTTCGAGGGAGTTGTATTCTTCTTCAGAGATGATCACAACGTTTTTATTGCCTTTACGGGGAACAATAACAGGGTCACCGTTAAAAGCTATATCGAAATACTTTTTTATGTTTGACCGAACTTCCATCTGCTTGGCTATAGTCATGGGATCACCTCGATAAACAGTACGCTATTTAGTACGGATATTATACATAACGAGTACGTAATTGTCAAACCCCTATTTCTTCTTCCGGAAAACGGAGAGATTAAGCCTTTACAAATTCGAACAAATGTTCTATACTATCTCTACACAAAAGAAGGTGCAGATTATGATAGACAGCAAAGCAAAGCCTGTTGACGTCATCTGCCAGCATTCCCGTGACGGGGAGATTATCCCTTTGAGGGTAAGGGTAAAGGATGACGAGGGCGAATATCAAACATATAAGATACAGGAATATAAGGATATGTCCCATCGGGGGACGAGAGAAAACCCGGACGGAGTATTTGTCACGAACAACACATTTGAATTTGAATGTGCCATAACGGTGTTCGGACAAAGAAGAGTGATACGACTCTACTATGAGCCAAACAACACCGTATGGAAGATGACGGCGTAAATGGGGGGAGATTTTGACATACCTATTGTCATAAAGTTGACAACAGATAGGCCCTCTGTCATAATATGTTCTTTTATTCGGTGGCTCACCACCTGAATATCGCCAGGCGGTTGTTAATGTTCTTTCCCACTATGGCAAATAACTTCCCGCGGATAGAATACTTTTTCATCTCATCGTTATAGCTTTTTTCGGAAACAAAGCTCATACGGGGCTCAAGCGCTAATAACTCTTTACCTGATTTCGTACCCCATCCGAAGGTGGCATTAGTGTTCTTCACCGCATCATGGTGTGAACCGTGCTTTTCAAGGAAGGGAGAGTGAAGCTCCGCAAGGAGATAGCCGTGGGGGAAGCTATCGCAAAGCATATTAAGACACACCTTTACCTGCTCCTTAGAGAAATATTCCAGCACTCCCTCCATTACGATGATGGTCATGTCATTTTTCGGCAGTCCCTTAGTCCACTCACCGTCCAGTGCACTTCCGGGAAGCATGGTACATCTGTCCCGGTCTTCATACACCTTTCTCCGAACCTCGATCTGGTCGGGGAGATCCACGTCGAACCATGTGATCCGTCCATTATCCACCTGTGAGAATTTATCATCAAAGCCGCAGCCTAAGTTAATACATAAGGCATCGGGGTATTTTTCGATAAGCTTAACCAGCGCCCTGCGAAACATAAGTGTTCTCGCCACAACCCCCTCGTGGGATAAAAAGGGGTCAAACTTACTGACATCGACCCCCAAGGTGTCAATGATCTCTTTGGCCTTGTAATCCTTGATCCTTGCGTTTGCTCTTACGGTTTCACTTGCCTTTATGGCAAGGGGGATAAGGGCCGTTTCCTGTACATCTCCGAATTTCAGATCCATTTTTTACTCCTCCCGGTATAGTTTTTTTGCAAGCGGTCCGCAGATCATGCGCCTGCATTTTTTATTAACATGTCTGTGACTGTTTCTGTCTGAGTAAACCCACATCCCACAGGAGATTAGCCACAGCTAACTTACGACTAATAATTATAGTAAGCCTAAGCTAACTTGTCAACCCGGCCATGGCATCAAAATCAATGTACAAAAAAAAACTTTAGTGCTATATTGAATATCAGATGTGAGCATGATCTGGGCTTAAAGATCGGAAAGGAACATATAATGAAGACAAAGAAAATGATACCGGCCTTGCTGGCGGTGTTCCCACTTCCACTTTCTACGGCATGCGGCAGCGGTGAAGGCACCCAGAATCGAACAGCTAATAAACAAAGCGGCGTAGAAGACGTACTGGCGCAGGGAA
>JAILOD010000329.1 GCA_024691015.1 Lachnospiraceae bacterium | reverse complement strand
TCTTGATGTCGTCGTGGATCTGCTCCTGGGTTACATCCTCGTCGTGTTGTGTTGAAATAACAACAGCCTCAAGACGCTTGGGCTTACCCTCTTCGTCGTATTCTACAGATACCTGGCTCTTTCCGTCGGGCCTTAAGTACTTAAGTGTGCCGTTCTTTCTAACCTCTGTAAGCTTTCTTGCAAGCTTGTGGGCAAGAGAGATGGGATAAGGCATATATTCGGGAGTTTCGTTTGTTGCGAAACCGAACATCATTCCCTGGTCTCCGGCACCGATCGCACCGATCTCTTCGTCTGTCATGTTTTTCTCAAGCGCCTTAAGATCCTTCTTTGTTTCAAGAGCGTTGTCAACACCCATTGCTATATCGGCTGACTGCTCGTCGATAGCCTGAAGCACCGCACAGGTATTTGCATCGAAACCGTAATCGGATTTTGTATAACCGATCTCTGCTATGGTATCTCTTGCAACCTTCTGGATATCTACATAGGCCTTTGTGGTGATCTCACCGGTAACAAGTACGAAACCTGTACAAGCAGCTGTTTCGCAGGCCACACGGCTCATCGGATCCTGCTCTATGCAAGCATCAAGGATCGCATCTGAAATGGCATCACATACCTTATCGGGATGCCCTTCGGTAACTGACTCTGAGGTAAAAAGTCTTTTTTCCATTTTGTTTCCTCCTGTTCATCGGGAACCTGTCCCTTAAAATAAAATATCCGCTTTTCACTGGAATACAGTTCATAAGCGGACCCGACTTTGATAATCAAATCCTCTCATTGTTCGATTTACTCGCTCAAGGTTGGCACCTTCCTCAATTTCAGGGGGTTGTCGTGACTTCACAGATCCTTTGCATCTCCATCACTCGTAATAAGAGAAAATATCTTAAACAATATTGAATTTTTCATATCTGATTGTAGATTACAACTAATATACCTTTACGTCAAGTATATATTTTTTGCCTGTCTGGTGTAAAAGTCCGTAGCCTAAGCAGCAGATGCGTGGCCCGGGTCTTAACATTAACCGTTTTTTCTGTTCTCCCTTTCGAAAAGCCCTTATATTTGACATTATTGCGTAAAATCCATATACTTTAAGAGTAATTTTATAATTACCTCAGTTTAATATGTTATGATAATTCTTAATTATTGATTTTATAATATTTTTTATAATTATTCGGTTCTTCAGGGGGTTTTTTATATGCCAAGAGTCCTCACTCAGGATCTTATCCCCGGAATGGTAATAGCTGAAGATGTATACACCTATAACAATCAGCTGATCCTTCCGGAGGGTATGGAATTAAATGATAAAGCCATAACAAAGCTGGAATTTTATTCCATCCTGTCTGTACGTATCAAGGAAGAGACTGCCGGGATAAAAGCCTCCCCCGAAACCGCTCCTCAGGCCTCCTATTCAGAAAAGATCAAGGCCAGTGCGGAATTCAAACAGTTCAAAAAAGATTTCGAAAGCTCCGTTGAAAATTTCCAGGGTTCATTAAACGATATTGTCAGCAAGCGTTCCAACGGTCACGTAGATACAAAGGCCATGCTGGCAGAGCCTGAAAAGCTCTTAGGCGGAAACATGTCGGGTCTTCACCTTTTCGATATGCTCCACAACATGCGTATGTACGACGATCCCACCTATGCCCATTGCTTAAACGTGGCTCTTATCTGCAACGTTTTCGGTAAGTGGCTGGGCATGGCTCAATCGGACCTTGATATCCTGACTCTTTGCGGTCTGCTTCACGACGTAGGCAAGTTAAAGATCCCCGGCCCCATCATACAGAAGCCGGCCCGCCTTACGGATGAAGAATACACCGTCATAAAAACGCATACGATCGAGGGCTTCAATATTCTGAAGGACTTAGACATATCCGACCATATAAAAAACGCAGCTCTTATGCATCACGAGCGCTGTGACGGCACGGGTTATCCGCTTGGTCTTACCACTGCAAGGATCGACCGCTTTGCCCGCATCGTTTCCATTGCCGATGTGTATGATGCGATGACCAGCGCCAGAGTTTACCGCGGTCCTCTTTGTCCCTTCCAGGTTATTTCCATTTTTGAAACCGAGGGCCTGCAGAAATACGATCCCCAGTACATTCTTGTATTTCTTGAATATATCGTAAACACCTATCTGAACAACCGTGTAAGGCTTTCAAACGGTCTTGAGGGTGAGATAGTCCTTATAAACAAGCTGGATCTTTCAAAGCCCATGGTTCACGTGGGAAGCCACTACATCGATCTTTCTCACGAGCATGGTCTTTATGTTGAAGCAATATTATAAAAAGAGATCTCTTATACGTAAGAGATCTCTTTTTTTATTATATTAAATTTATCTGATTTAAACTACTATTCTCAGCTTCATCTTGGCTTTCTTGACTTCTTTTTCGGATTCGGTCTTTTCTATTACCGCTCCAAGTGCCCTGAGTTTTATATCAAAATCCTCATAGCCTCTTTCTATAAAGTGGATATCGTCCACCACTGTCACACCTTCCGCCGCAAGTGCCGCTATTACAAGTGCCGCGCCTGCTCTGAGATCCGGTGCCGAAACATTTGCTCCGGTATATTTTTTTACACCGTTTATAAATGCCGTGTTTCCTTCGACCTTTATATTGGCTCCCATTCTTACGATCTCATCTACGTATTTGAAGCGGTTTTCAAAAATGCTTTCGGTGATCACACTGCTTCCGTCGCAAAGCCCTAAGGTAACGCCGGCCTGAGGCTGCATGTCCGTGGGAAAACCGGGATAAGGAAGTGTTTTAACCTGTGTGGGGAAAAGCCTTCCCTTTGCCACAACTCTCACGGCATCGTCAAATTCATCTATCTCGCATCCCATTTCTATAAGCTTTGAGGTGATGGACTCCAAATGCTTCGGGATAACGTTCTTTATCGTAACATCGCCCTTTGTTGCTGCTGCAGCGAACATAAAGGTGCCGGCCTCGATCTGGTCCGGTATTATGGAATAGTTTGCCGAATGGAGACTCTTTACACCCTTTATTCGGATAATGTCCGTTCCTGCACCTCTTATCTGGGCTCCCATGCTGTTTAAGAAGTTTGCGACATCAACCACGTGGGGCTCTTTTGCGGCGTTTTCTATAGTGGTTTTTCCTTCTGCCATACAGGAGGCCATCATTACATTTATGGTAGCACCTACGGTGACTACATCCATATATATATGGGCTCCGACAAGCCTTTCGGCATTTGCCTTTATAACACCATGCTCAACCTTAACATCTGCGCCTAAGGCCTTAAAGCCCTTGATGTGCTGGTCTATTGGACGGCTTCCGATATTACAGCCACCCGGAAGGGGAACCTCCGCCTGTTTATATTTACCGAGGAGCGCTCCTAAAAGATAATAAGAAGCTCTGATCTTTTTAATAAGTTCGTATTCTATATTAACGTTACGGACACGGGCGCCGTTGATCTTAACGGTATTTTTGTCTACCCTGATGATCTCCACTCCGATACCTTCCATTGCATCTAAGAGAACCGATGTGTCCCTAACGGCAGGCATATTTTCTATTGTAACAGTCTCATCTGTCATTATGGACGCAGCAAGGATAGCCAGAGCCGCATTCTTCGCTCCGCCTATCTCAACTTCTCCTGCCAGTGGACTTCCGCCTTTTATAACGTACTGAGCCATTAAATAATAAACTCCCTGTTTTTTTATCTATTGCATTATATCATCAAAAAAAAAATATGCAATAGCAATAATACCGTTCCGACAAGGTTAAGGGCCATAAGGATTATCGCAACGATCAGAAGCCCTTTCAGGGAGGATGTTTTATGTACCTCTTCCACTACGGGAACGACCGCTTCCTTGAGGACCGTTTCATTGTTTTGTACGCTCTTTACAACCTCGGAATGAACGATCTTATACATTTCATCCTTCATTTCATCGTTCATTGATACTGAAGCAACTGTTTTCACATCAGAAGAACCGTTTTCCTTTTGCTTCATAAGCTCATCAAGCCTGTTTGATATCTCGACCTCTTTTGCAAGTGCGGCTTTTCCGGGAAGCTCGCCAAATGTGGCAGATACAGGTTCCCCGGTTGGATTTAAACCGGCTTTCGCATCGGGAAGATTGCTTACATCATCAAACCTGACCGCTCTTTTGGTGGGAACATTCGGAACGACCTTTGTTTCCGGTTTTTCCTCTGTTTCAGGCATATCTACTTTTGCGAGAGGTTGTGCAAACCGGTAAATATTTCCTGCCTCCGGTTTTATTTCTGCCTGTTTTACTTCTTCGACAGCTTCGCTTTTATACTCTGTTTTACTTTCAGGAACCGCAAGCGGAACACTTTCGGGGTTCTCAGCAGCCTGACTGACCTGTGCCAGGAGCTTGTCCATAAAATCATCCATTGCATCTTTCCCTTTCATGTTTTATATATGTATAATATGTACTAAACATTGGTTAGATTTCTATAATTTTTATAACATTTTACTATATATTCACATCTTGTTCATAATTTATTCATAACATGTTGCTAATATATAATCTATCAAGAACGAGTAATTGTTCTCATCACAATGATAATTTTTTCATAATAGGCAGCGAATTTAAAGACCTCTGAACTTTTAATTCGCTGCCACTCCTCTTTTATAGGGGACCTTTTTGTTTTTCAGTCCCCTTCATTCTTCTGTGCATATTCGCGGATCTCTTCGTTAAGTGACATCATTCTCGCATCCAGGTCGGAAACCATCTCTGCGCACTCGTAAAGCTCTCTTTTTATATGCTCGGGAGCCTCACCCTCAAATTTATAGTTTATCTTATGCTCCAAAGAAGCCCAGAAATCCATTGCAACGGTTCTTATCTGTATCTCAACCTTTGTTTCTACCGGTCCGTCGGAAAGGAAGATCGGGATGGTGACTATCATGTGATAGCTCTTATATCCGCTTTCCTTCGGACTTTTTATATAGTCCTTTATGGATATGACTTTAATATCACTCTGGTTGGCGAGCATTTCCGCTATACGGTAGATATCTGCCGTAAAAGAGCATATTACTCTTATTCCGGCTATATCATTTACGTATTTTACCATATTTTCGATGGTAGATTCATACCCGCGTTTTTTCAGCTTTTTTACTATGCTCTCCGGTGACTTTGTTCTTGATTTTATATGTTCGATAGGATTGTACCTGTGAACATGCTGGAATTCGTCATTTAAGATCTCCAGCTTTGTACCCACCTCTTTAAGAGCTGAATTGTAGAGCAGGATAACTGTCTGCCAGCTATCCACGCCCTCATTCATTCCGATGGCATTAACCAGCGCCATCGCTCCATCATCAATTACTTCTTCCATTATTTTACCCTGTTGAAATTTATAAGACAGCCATCTAAGATGATCTGCTTCTCATTCTCCGTAAGTTCCCCAAGTGACAGTGAAAATTTTTCGAGCCCACCGTCTTTTACAACATAGGCAGCTATTTCGGCTCTTTTCTCTGCTACCGCATTTCTGATATCCGGAACAAATATATAGTCCAGATTCTTAAACGGAATATCTCCGTCAATAACAAAAGGCAGCATTCCCCAGTTTATCAGATTGCTTCTGTATCTCTTTGTCGCATACTCGTTTGCGATATTTGCCCATCCGCCTAAAACCTTCTGGCAGCTTGCGGCCTGTTCTCTTGCCGAACCGTCGCCGGGCTTTACGGCAAATATGGTAGATCCGATTCCCGTGTTTTCAAGATTAACATCAGAAAACTCTGCTTTTACTGCCTTCATAGCTGCAACGAGCTCCTTGTCTGCATTAACCGCTGCTTCTCCGTCAGACACTGACTTCTCTCTTGCTGTCTCTATCTCTCTTACGGCCTTTGCACGTCCCACATATTCGGGATCTCTTCTTGAAAGCGCAAACTCCGCAAGCCTTAAGGGGTTCGACCTGTAGGATGAGGTCTCTCCCGAAGGAATGAGCTCATCGGTTGTTGTAACGGGATCGTGTATTTCCGAAACAACCTTTAAGATAAGATTATCCGTAAGCTCTGCCATTTTAGGCCAGTCCTTGATGTTGGGTCCCATCTTAAGCTCTGTGGAGCTGTCGGCCACGCCCTTTGAATCAAAGACTCTCTTATCGTATATGGACTTATCAAAATGATACTTATATTTACCGAGCTTTAAGCCCTCCAGATCCGTTGCGGGTGTTAAAATACCCTTGTTGGCTGCAGTTGCCGCAATGGAACGTGCATCCATAAGAGCAACGGAGGAAACCTGTCCTTCCTGAACCTTTGAGCCTTCTCTGTTCGGGAAGTTCCTGGTTGAATGTCTAATTGAGAAGGCATTGTTTGAAGGTGTATCTCCTGCTCCGAAGCAGGGCCCGCAGAAGGCTGGCTTTACAACAGCACCGGCTCCGATGAGCTTTTCTGCCGCACCGTTTCTTACAAGCTCCATATATACAGGCATGGATGCAGGATAAACACTTAAGGAAAATTCTCCGTTACCCGTATCTGCACCATCCAAGATATCTGCCGCAACACAAAGGTTTTCGAAACCGCCTCCGGCGCAGCCTGCTATAACTCCCTGATCGGTTAAAAGCTTTCCGTTACTTATCTTTCCGGAAAGATCCACCTTAACCTTGTCTCCAAATGAGATCTTAGCCCTCTCTTCAACCTCGTGAAGAATGTCCTTAAGATTTGCATTTACCTCTTCTATGGTATAAGCGCAGGAAGGATGGTAAGGCATTGCGATCATAGGTTTCATTGCCGAAAGATCCACATCCACTACATTATCGTAATATGCAACGTCTGCCGGCTTAAGCTCCTTATAGTCGTCTCTTCTGCCATGTGTATCGTACCAGAGTGCTATTTCATCATCTGTCTGCCATATAGAAGAAAGACAGGTGGTCTCTGTTGTCATTACGTCTATACCGATCCTGAAATCTGCTGACAGAGCCTTAACACCGGGCCCTACAAATTCCATTACCTTATTCTTTACGATGCCTTCTTTGAAAAGCTTTCCTATTAAAGCTATTGCTACATCCTGAGGACCCACACCGGGATTTACGTCTCCGTGAAGGTAGATGGCTACAACCTCGGGCATTGCAATATCGTATGTCTGCTGCAGAAGCTGCTTAACCAGCTCTGGTCCGCCTTCTCCCATAGCCATGGTGCCAAGTGCTCCGTAACGTGTGTGAGAATCCGAACCTAAGATCATCCTTCCGCCGCCGGCAAGCATTTCCCTTGCATACTGGTGAATAACCGCAAGATTGGGAGGAACGTAGGTTCCGCCGTATTTCTTAGCTGCCGTAAGACCGAAAACATGGTCATCTTCATTTATGGTACCACCGACCGCACAAAGTGAATTGTGACAGTTTGTAAGGATATACGGAAGCGGGAATTTCTGAAGACCCGAAGCTCTTGCTGTCTGTATGATCCCGACATAGGTAATATCATGGGATGTGATACAGTCAAACTTTATCTTAAGCTTCTCCATATTATCCGAGGTATTGTGGCTTTTCAGGATACCATAAGCTATGGTACCCTTCTTTGCCTCATCTTTATTTACATCAAGACTGTCAATAAGCTCAGTCCCGTTCTTTAAATACGCGCCCCTATTCCTGACACTTATTGCATCAGACATTCTTTCACCTCCTGAATGAGCTCTTTTTCTTGATCGTTACATGATCAAGATGCCATATCTCATCCACATACTCCTGAATTGTTCTGTCTGATGAGAACTTGCCTGCAGCTGCAGTATTAAGAATGGCTTTTCTTGCCCACTCCTTTTCGTCCTTGTAAAGCTTTCCGACCTTTTCCTGTGCCTCGGCATAAGCTCTGAAATCCTTCAGGATAAAGTATCTGTCTGCGCGAGATGTGCTCTGTGTGTTAAGCAGAGAGTTGTAAAGATCTCTGAACAGCTCGGGATCGTTCTGGGCATAGAAGCCGTTGATCAGCTGCATAAGCACGTTTCTGATATCCTGGTCGTTGTTGAAGATATCCATAGGTGAATAGCCGCCGTTGTTCTCAAAATCGATAACCTCGTTTGCTCTCAGACCGAAGATGAACATATTCTCTTCGCCAACTTCCTCGGCCATCTCCACGTTTGCACCGTCCATTGTACCGATGGTGAGGGCTCCGTTAAGCATGAACTTCATGTTACCCGTACCGGAAGCCTCCTTTGATGCTGTGGAGATCTGCTCTGATACATCTGCTGCAGCAAAGATTATCTCTGCGTTTGAAACCTTGTAATCTTCAATAAATACAACCTTGATCTTTCCGTCTATCGAAGCATCGTTATTTATAACATCAGCAACAGAGTTTATAAGCTTTATTGTAAGCTTTGCTGTCTTGTAGCCCGCTGCCGCCTTTGCTCCGAAAATAAATGTTCTGGGATAGAAGTCCATTTCGGGATGCTCTTTTATCTTATTGTAAAGGTACATAACGTGAAGGATGTTAAGGAGCTGTCTCTTGTATTCATGAAGTCTCTTAACCTGAACGTCGAAGATAGATCTCGGATTAACCTCGATTCCGTTGTGCTCTAAGATATACTTTGCAAGCCTTTCCTTATTCTTGAACTTGATGTTCATAAACTCGCTCTGGGCCTTCTTGTCATCGGCATAAACCTCGATACCCTTGATCTTTGAAAGGTCTGTTATCCAGTCGGGACCGATATGTGAAGTAACCCACTTTGCAAGCTGGGGATTTGCGTGAAGCAGGAATCTTCTCTGTGTGATACCGTTTGTCTTGTTGTTGAACTTCTCGGGCATCATCTCATAGAAGTCCTTGAGCTCCTGATTCTTAAGGATCTCTGTATGAAGTCTTGCAACACCGTTTACGGAGAAGCCTGCGCAGATAGCAAGGTATGCCATTCTGATCTGACCGTCGTATATGATAGCCATCTTGCGGATCTTCTCGTTATCTCCGGGATATCTTCTTCCGATCTCCTCGCAGAAACGTCTGTTGATCTCTTCAACGATCTGGTATACACGGGGAAGAAGCCTTGAGAACAGCTCGATAGGCCATTTCTCTAAAGCCTCGCTCATGATCGTGTGGTTTGTGTATGCACAGGTATGTGTTGTAACATTCCATGCCTCATCCCAGCTGAGCCCGTGCTCATCCATAAGGATCCTCATAAGCTCGGGGATAGCAACCGTGGGATGTGTATCGTTAAGCTGGAAGATATTCTTTTCAGCAAATTTACGGATATCGTTATGCTTTCTCATGTACTTTTCTACAGCTTCCTGAACGGATGCCGAGATGAAGAAATACTGCTGCTTTAAGCGGAGCTCCTTACCTGCATAGTGATTGTCGTTGGGGTAAAGAACCTCTACGATATTACGTGCAAGATTGTCCTGCTCAACAGCCTTCTTGTAATCACCCTTATCGAACGAATCAAGCTGGAAGCACTCAACGGGCTCTGCATCCCAGATACGAAGAGTATTTACAATGCCGTTTCCGTAGCCGACGATGGGCATATCATAGGGAACAGCCATTACGGACTGATAACCTTCCTGGATGAAATGATTTCTTCCGCTGGGATCTGTTTCAACCTTTACGTAACCGCCGAACTTAACCTCTTTCTTATATTCCCTGCGGCGAAGCTCGAAGGGATTTCCCTCTCTAAGCCAGTCATCCGGGATCTCAAGCTGATATCCGTCCTTTATCTTCTGCTTGAACATTCCGTACTTATAACGGATACCGCAGCCGTATGAGCTGTAGCCAAGAGTTGCAAGTGAATCCAGGAAGCAGGCTGCAAGACGGCCGAGACCACCGTTACCGAGTGCTGCGTCGGGTTCCTGATCTTCCACGAGGTTGATATCGATATCCAGCTCCTTCAGGGCCTTTTTAACCTCGTCATAGTGGCAGAGATTGATGAGGTTGTTGCCGAGAGCTCTTCCCATAAGGAATTCCATCGACAGATAATAAACCGTCTTGGGGTCTTCCTTGTCATATACCCTCTGTGTCTCCATCCATTTCTCTACGATCTCATCCTTAACCGTGTAACACACAGCCTGGAAGATCTGCTGTTCATCGGCTTCCTTGATGGTCTTTCTAAAGAGCACCTTTACGTTGTCGCTTAAAGCCTTTTTGAACGCTTCTTTGTCAAATAATTTGTTGTCTCCTAACATCATCATCCTCCGTTTATGAATTCTTTTTTACGCCGAGAGTTACATGTTCGCCGTTTATATCCCAGTCCTTTGTGTATCCGTCCGTGCTTCCGGCAACAATGGAATCTGCCATTGTCTCACCGGTTACGGTGTCATTGTTCTTATTCATATAAGCAATGAGTTTATCATTTCCTTCAACGTAGATCGTTATCTTGTCCATTACCTCGAAGCCGGCTTCCTTTCTCATGGTCTGGATCTTTGAGATAAGCTCTCTTACGAAGCCTTCTTCTACCAGCTCGTCGGTAAGATTGGTGTCGAGCACGACCGTTATGCCGCCGTAGCTCTGCTCCACGAAGCCTTCCTTATTACTCATTTCAATAAGAAGGTCCTCTTTCGATAATACAACCTCGTTTCCGTCTATGTCAAACTTAAGGGGCTCTCCGGAATTCAGTGTATCCATAGCCTCGTTTCCGTCTATGCTTCCAAGCTTTTCCCTGATGGCTCCGACTATCTTTCCGTACTTGGGACCAACGGTCTTAAGCTGAGGCTTGAAGAGATAGGTTGTAAACTCTCTTACATCATCCGTGAACTGCACACCCTTTACATTAAGCTCGGATGCGATTATCTCCTTATAGAAGTCCGGTACCTCCGCAGCCCTTATCATCATGGTCTTAAGAGGCTGACGGTTCTTGATATTGCAGGCATTTCTGGCTGCTCTTCCAAGCTGTACGATGTCTAAGACTTCCTTCATTTCCTTTTCAAGCTTCTCGTCCGTAAACCTTTCATCCATTACAGGATAGTCCGTAAGATGGATGGATTCGGGTGCACTTTCGTCTACCGAACGTACAAGGTTCTGATAGATCTGCTCTGTCATAAACGGGATGAGAGGAGCTGCTGCCTTTGATATAGTAACCAGTGCGGTGTAGAGCACCATATAGGCATTTATCTTATCCTGCTCCATACCCTTTGCCCAGAATCTCTTTCTGCAAAGGCGGACATACCAGTTACTCATCTCATCCACAAAATCCTGAAGGCATTTTGCTGCTTCCGTGATCTTGTAGTTTTCGAGGCATTTATCGGTTTCTCTTACCGTTGTACCAAGCCTTGACAAAAGCCATCTGTCCATTGTGGAAAGGCTCTTTTCGTCAAGTGTGTATTTTGTGGCATCGAAGTTATCGATATTTGCATAGAGCACGAAGAACGCGTATGTATTCCAGAGCGTGCCCATAAATTTCCTCTGGCCTTCCATTACGGCCTTGTCGTGGAAACGGTTGGGCAGCCAGGGTGCGGAATTTATGTAGAAATACCATCTGATGGCATCTGCTCCGAACTTCTCAAGTGCTTCAAAAGGATCTACCGCATTTCCCTTGGACTTACTCATCTTCTGTCCGTTTTCGTCCTGGACCAGTCCCAGAACTATTACGTTCTTATAAGAAGGTGAATCAAACAGAAGTGTTGACTCCGCAAGCAGTGAATAGAACCATCCTCTTGTCTGGTCCACAGCCTCTGATATAAATGCTGCCGGATACTGGCTTTCAAAAAGCTCTTTATTTTCAAACGGATAATGGTGCTGTGCGAAGGGCATTGCTCCGGAATCGAACCAGCAGTCAATAACCTCGGGAACTCTCTTCATCGTTCCTCCGCACTTTTCACACTTAACCGTGATCTTGTCTATATAAGGCCTGTGAAGCTCTACAGTTTTTGCCTCTTCATTTCCGCTGAGCTTATAAAGCTCCTCTCTTGAACCGATGGAGATTCTTTCGCGGCAGTCCGGACATTCCCAGATGTTAAGGGGTGTTCCCCAGTATCTGTTTCTGGATACGGCCCAATCCTGAATGTTTCTGAGCCATTCTCCGAACCTTCCGCTTCCTATCGTGGGAGGGATCCAGTTGATCTGGTCGTTGTTCTTTAACAGATCGTCCTTAACCTCGCTCATCTTGATGAACCAGGATTCCCTTGCGTAGTAGATAAGCGGTGTATCGCATCTCCAGCAGAAGGGATAATCATGCTCGAATTTCGGTGCCGAGAAAAGAAGGCCTCTGCTCTCTAAGTCCTTTAATACCTCGGGATCCGCTTTTTTAACAAAGAGCCCTGCAAAGGGAGTTTCCTCTGTCATCTCACCCTTTTCATCAACGAACTGAACAAGGGGAAGATCGTATTTTCTGCCGACTCTGGCATCATCTTCACCGAAGGCCGGAGCAATATGAACTACTCCGGTACCGTCTTCCATTGTAACGTAATCATCGCATACAACGAAGTGAGCCTTTTTGTTCTGTTTTCCTGCCTCTACAGCTGCGCACTCGAAAAGAGACTCGTACTCCTTGTATTCAAGATCCGTTCCCTTGAATTTTTCGAGGATCTCATAAGGTGCTGTGGGAGCGTCTCCGCCGAGAACCTTTTCGGCAAGTGCTTCAGCCATATAATATGTATAGCCGTCGGCTGTCTTTGTTTTGATATATGTTTCTTCGGGATTTACGCAAAGACCCACGTTTGACGGAAGTGTCCAGGGTGTGGTGGTCCAGGCAAGGATGTATGCGTCTTCGCCCTTAACCTTAAACCTTGCGATCGCGGAACGCTCTTTTACGTTCTTGTATCCCTGTGCTACCTCGTGTGAGGAAAGCGGGGTTCCGCACCTGGGGCAGTAGGGAACGATCTTGAAGCCCTTGTATAAAAGGTTCTTATCCCAGATTTTTTTCAGTGCCCACCATTCGGATTCGATATAATCATCCTCGTATGTGACATAGGGATGATCCATGTCTGCCCAGAAACCTACGGTATCGGAGAAGTCTTCCCACATACCCTTATATTTCCATACAGACTCTTTACATTTCTTGATAAAGGGCTCCAGCCCGTATTTCTCTATCTGTTCCTTTCCGTCCAGTCCAAGCTGCTTCTCAACCTCAAGCTCAACGGGAAGACCATGGGTATCCCACCCGGCCTTTCTCGGAACGTAATATCCCTTCATCGTACGATACCTCGGGATCATATCCTTGATAACTCTTGTAAGAACGTGACCTATATGGGGCTTGCCGTTAGCTGTCGGCGGTCCGTCATAAAACGTATAGGTTTCGCCCTTCTTCCTGTTGTCCATGGACTTGTTGAAAATGTCATGGTCTTTCCAAAACTGTTCGATCTCTTTTTCTCTGCCGACAAAATTCATGTCGGTATTGACCTTCTGGTACATTGGTTTTTCCTCCTGTTTTCTATGCTGTTCTCTTTGGCATAGGTACCCCGTTCTCGTAGGGCATACCACAAAAATTCTACCTATACATATATGTTTTGTCAATGAATTTATGGGGTTTAATTAAAGATTTAAGGCCTTTTACTCAGGTTTTTCTCAAGCCTTTGGGATAATGGTTCTTTATGATGCGTCCGTCAGATTTGCCCCAGCCCAGTGAAAAGCCGTGAAATGTGACCAGTCTCCACCCTTTTTCGACCTTGATATTAAGGGTTTCTCCTTTCAGATATGCTCTTGCGGCATCTATGGATTCAATCTCCGTACTAAAGGCTTCATCCGGTTCAAGAAAAAGCGCAAGCGAATGAGAGGGAACGAACCTGTCCTTTTTAACCTCACCCAGCATCAGACCTGCTCTTAAGGTTTTTATCCCTTTAAGAGGTATCATTTCTTCCGGCAGAGCATACAGATTGTTCCCGAACATTGTATATGAATCGTTAAATTCCGCCTTTATTCCGGCTTCCTTTTTAAAATCCAGCCATAGTTTTTTTGTTTTATCGTCAATCCTGTCAAGCCACGCAAAACCGGCGCCACCCGCCTCTTCCGCATTATGCTTAAGGAGAGCGATAAAATGTCCCTCTCCGCGAATGTGATGCGGAAACAGTCTTAGGGTGTGCTTTAATTCTTCACGCCCGTTTTCAACCAGTGTGGGAATCCCGCTGTCGAAGCCCTCGAAGGATTTTATTTCACCGACACTGTAATCCGTGTGTCTAATGAGAAAGCGGTTTATGCTTCCCTCATCCTCCTCCGGCGCAAAGGTACAGGTGGAATAAATTATCCTTCCGCCGCTCTTTAGCATTTCTGCCGCGGCATCCAGTATCATATCCTGCCTTTTGGCGCACAGGGCAACATTTTCGGGACTCCATTCCCCTCCGGCCTCTTCATTTTTTCTGAACATGCCTTCACCCGAACAGGGTGCATCCACAACGATACAGTCAAAGAATCCGGGCAGGATCCTCTTAAGCTTCTCAGGATCTTCATTTATTACAACGGCATTCGAAATGCCCATTCTCTCAATATTTTCGCTTAAAATCTTCGCTCTTTTCGGAACGATCTCATTTGATACCAGCAGCCCTTTATTCTTCATGCTCATGGCAAGACCGATGCTTTTTCCTCCTGGTGCGGCACAAAGGTCCAGCACTCTTTCACCGGGGCGCGCTGCTGCATAATCCGACACAGCCATTGCGGACGGTTCCTGTATATAATAGGCTCCCGCTTCATGAAGAGGGTGTTTACCGGGTGCTTCTTCCGGATCATAATAAAAGCCGTTTTCACTCCATGGGATACTTTCAAGGTTAAAAAAATCCTTAACCCCCTCATACCCTTTTTTAAGCGGATTTATCTTCAGCCCCTTTGCCGGAGCCTTCTCAAATGTTCCGATAAATTCCTCATATTCATCTTTATCGAAAAAATTTTGCATTCTTTGTTTAAATTCTTCAGGAATCATAAAATTGTACCTTAAAAAGTTCTTACATATCTTGGATTTTTTTGTTAGAATAGGATTAGTCGCGTTTCTAACTGTTTTCTTTTTTTCTTATCAAGTGAGGTAATTATGTTCAAAATCGATGAGTACGTTATTCACAGTCGCGACGGCTTATGCCGCATCACAAATGTAGAACCTATTGACGTTATGGGGGACGGCGAAGAGCGGGATTATTTTATTTTAGTTCCCGTGAACAATCCAAAAAGCAGGATTTATGTTCCGGTAAACACAGCTGATAATCTCATCAGGAAACCACTTTCACACGAAAAGGCATTGGAGATAATAGATGCCTTACCCGAGATCGACGAATTGCAGATTGAAAACGAAAAAACCCGTGAGCAGCTTTACAGTGCCGCTATGCTCAAGAATGACTGCGTGCAGCTCTTCAAGCTGATCAAAACCACTTATTCCAGAAATATGGCCCGCCGTGCCAAAGGGCACACAGCCACGGCGGTGGATGAAAGCTATTTCAAAGCCGCAAGCCGTGCACTTTACAGCGAGCTTGCCTTCGCTCTTGACATCGACTCAAAAGAGATCGTTGATTTTATCAAGGACAGGATTGACGGAGATGTTATACCGGTTCCAGACAATCTTTAAGCTCTTTGAAGCTTTCGATGGACAGTGCAAAGTTTTCGGTATTTCCGAATCCGTATGAGGCAAAGATAAACGGTACCTTCGCTTCGGCACAGGCTTCACTGTCACCGTCGGTATCACCTACATAAACAGGTTTTTTCAAATTGTTTCGCCGGCAGAGAGTCGCAAGATTCTCTGCCTTTCCTTTTCCCGTATTTCCAAAGCACTCAAAATCAGTTATAAACTCTTCTATTTTCAGCTTGTCCGAAACCAGCTCTATATAACCCGACTGACAGTTGCTGACAATAAATACCGGCAGCCTTCCCGATATTTCCTTTATGGTGTCAACCACACCTTCATAGGCGATCTTACATTCATCCTCTTCGAGATATTTCTGCTCCAGCTCGGCACATCTCTTCATAAGGGAATCACGTTCTTCATCGGACAGCTCCGGAAAAAGAGCCAGTGCTATAACGTCCATGGTTTTTCCGAAAAGCCTTTTTAAGTCATCAGGTTTGATATCGTATGTATATCCGTGCTCACTTACAGCCTGATTCCATGCATCCGCCACAATACCCGTTGAATTCCAGAGTGTTCCGTCTATGTCCAATATAAGTCCGTCTGTTTTCATAAGTCTCTCCATTCATATCCTGCCATCGGGATTTTTTGCATAAAAAATACCTGCCTATGATACCATAAAAAAGACCGTATCTTCCACAGGTTTTTAAAAACACATAAACTAAGAGGACGCCGAACCCTACTTCTTCGACGCCCTCTTAGCTTTCTGACTCAACTAACGTTCCCATTGGACTATACCTCCGAGTCCTGCACCATCACAAATATTCATCTCATCCTGACGGGCTCTTTTTCCTCTGCTCTCTGGCAAGGATCTGATCATATAATCGGCCCCGTTATATTCGCTGATGCCTTTTCTGCTTGTTGTCATGTACATTTAACTTTCGAACAACTACAGCTTTAAAACCTTTCTGTAATTGATTATAAGGATTTAAAATAAACTACCAAGTTTTAAGTGTCTGGTGGACCGTACCTCCTTTTCTTAAATGTTTGGACTAAAGCCTCGATACATTGGAATCATCTCCTTTGGCTTTGTTTATTTTTGTTCCCTCGTTTGTTATGAGTTGATTATATGACAAAGGTTTTAAATTGTCAACACATTTTGCAAATATTTTTTGTATTTTTCTAAATACATTATTATTTTGTCTGAATTGTCAGATAATTCAAGGGTTTCCAGCGAATTGTATCCGTATAAATACACAATTTCAGTGCTTTTTTCAGTCCAAAAGCCTCCTCATGGCATTGACAACGACCTCTGCTTTTTCCAGATAATTATCTTCCTCTTCTGTTTTTAATACAAAAGCCGGCCTGCCCGCTGCCCTGAACGACAGCTTTTCTCCTACCTCACCCAGCACATCCCCTATATGCTCAGGATTTAACTCGGCCTTCGGGAAAATAAGAAATACGATCTCGTTTTCCTTAAGGTTGGTACTCAGGTTCTCAATATATACTTCATGCGCACGGCTTCTGAGCTTGGATATTTCCACCAGGTTCAGCACGCTCTTCGGAACCTTCCCGAAGCGGTCCGTAAGCTCGTCCACCATATCAGCGGCGTCATCATCATTTTCCACTGAGGCAATTCTTTTATACATATCCAGCTTTATATTCTCGTTGCCTATATATTCGTTTGGAATAAATGCATCTATACCGATATCGATGGACGTTGTGAAATCGGGCATGATCCGTTCGCCCTTTTCCTCCTTTACGGCGGTATTGAGCATCTTACAGTAAAGGTCGTAGCCCACGGCATCCATGTGTCCGTGCTGCTCGGCGCCCAGAACGTTACCGGCTCCCCTTATCTCAAGATCCTTCATGGCTATTTTGAAGCCGCTTCCCAGATCGGTAAATTCGCGTATGGCATTCAGTCTCTTTTCCGCGGTTTCCTTAAGCAGCTTATCCTTGCTGTACATAAGGAACGCATACGCCGTTCTGTTCGATCTGCCGACACGGCCCCTGAGCTGATAAAGCTGTGAAAGCCCCATCTGATCGGCGTTCTGAATGATCATTGTATTTACATTCGGAATATCCATACCCGTTTCGATTATGGTTGTGGATACCAGCACATCAATACTGCCGTTTATGAAATCGCTCATTATATCCTCAAGCACCCTCTCCGGCATCTGTCCATGTGCGTAATCTATGTTTGCCTTCGGACATATCTCGCGAAGTTTATCCACAACATTCTCAATATCGTTTACCCTGTTATAGACATAGTAAACCTGTCCGCCTCTCTTGAGCTCGCGGTTTATCGCCTCCCTTACTATCTCGGGTGCGTATTCCATGATAAAGGTCTGTATGGGCTGACGATCCTGCGGTGCCTCTTCGAGAACACTCATGTCCCTTATCCCGACAAGGCTCATGTGGAGCGTTCTGGGAATGGGCGTTGCGGTAAGAGCAAGCACATCCACATTTTTCCTCAGTTCTTTTATACGTTCCTTGTGAGCCACACCAAAGCGCTGCTCCTCATCTATCACAAGAAGACCAAGGTCCTTAAATTCCACATCCTTCGAAAGAAGCCTGTGAGTTCCGATGACTATATCCACCCTGCCCTTTTTCAGCTCCTTCAGAGTTTCCTTCTGGGCCTGTGGGGTTCTGAAACGACAGAGCAGATCCACCGTAACGGGATAATTCTGCATTCTTTCCTTGAACGTGTTGTAATGCTGCTCTGCAAGGATCGTTGTGGGAACCAGAACAGCCACCTGCTTTCCTTCCTGTACGGCTTTAAAGGCCGCCCTTATCGCCACCTCGGTTTTACCGAAGCCCACATCTCCGCAGATAAGACGGTCCATGATCTTGTTGCTCTGCATATCGGCTTTTACCGCCTCTATCGCATGAATCTGGTCCTCAGTCTCTTCATACGGAAACAGCTCTTCAAACTCCCTCTGCCACACGGTATCCGGCCCGTAATAATAGCCCTCAGAGCGGCTTCTGAGCGAATAGAGTTCAACCAGCTTTTTGGCCATTTCGCCGACCGCCCCTTTGACACGCTCTCTGGTTCTTGCCCACTCCTTACCGCCAATCCTGTTTATCTTCGGCTTCTTTTCCGTGTTGGCGGCCGCATATTTCTGAAGCGAGTTAAGGTTGGAGGCTCCGACATAAATATTTGCGTTATCCCGATAGCTTATGTTCAGATAATCCCTTGTTACACCGTCTATTTCAATATGTTCTATACCCTGATATACGCCTATACCGAAATCTTCGTGCACCACGTAGTCTCCGACATTGAGAGCCGAAAATGCAGATATTTTTTCGCCCTCATACGCCTGAAACCTCTTCTTTTTCTTTCTAATGCCGCCGAAAATATCGCTTTCGCTTATAACGGCAAACTTCATATCCGTATATTCAAAGCCCTCGGCCTTATTGCCGTAGGTCACCATTACTTCCTTCTTTAAAGGAACTCTGTCATAATCCTCGGTGTAGAAGGCATTGATACCGTCCTTCAGAAGATCCTCCGCAAGCCTTTTGGCCCTGGTATGCGATGCCGAAAGGATTATCGTTGCATAATCCTTTTTCCCAAGCCTCAGAAGATCGGACTCCAGGCCTGAAAAGCTGCCATGATAGGAGCCTATCTGTCTGGAATTCACCTCAAGGCTTTTGTCAAATACGAATACATTCTGGTTTTTTGCGATTTCCGACAGCGCTATCAATCTGAAACCTGTAAGCTTTTCTGCGATCTCACCCGCATCAAACAGAAGCTCCTTCTGTCCCTCTAAAATATATCCGCCGTTATATCTTCCTTCCATGCTTTCGGAAAATTCAGCCCGGGCCTCTTCGCTTCTTTCGACAAGCCTTGCCGGATCCAGAAGAAAGATCAGAGTGTTCTCTTTATCCAGAAAATCCGCCAGAGAAAAAAGCTCGTCATAGAAATAATTTAAATAGCTCGCCGGATTTGCGGTTTGGGCGAACATCCCCAGCTCCTCCAGAAACTCTCCGACCGTGCGCTTTAACCTCGCGCTCTCTTCAGTCTTCATTTCTTCTCTGAGCTTTTTGTATCTTTTATCCAGATCCCGGCTGATCTTTTCCCTGCCCCTTTCCATCTCATCAGGGCTAAGGAACAGCTCGGATGCCGGAAATATCTCTATCTCGCTGATCGCTTCTCCCGACCTTTGGGAAGAAATATTAAAATATTTTATGGAATCAACATCATCACCGAAAAGCTCAATCCTTACGGGATTCTCTTCGGTAAGCGGGAAGATGTCGACAATCCCGCCTCGAACGGCAAATTCACCCGGATCGTTTACCTCTGCGGCTTTTCTGTAGCCGATATGTACAAGCTTCTTTGTAAACGCTTCAAGTTCGATGACCGAGTTCAGATCTATTTTTATAATGTTTTTAAGGATCGTGCCATATGCCGGTCTTTTCTCCAGAAAGGCATCGATAGTGGTAACAATAAGCACGTCTTCTCCCGACAAAAGTGCCTTAAAGCAGGAAAGCCTTTCCCTGGAAAGAAGACTGCCGTTCAGATCGGACTGATAAAAAATGAGATCCTTTGGCGGAAAATATCTAACATCCTTATTGTAAAGGCGAAGATCGTTTACCAGCGCTCCGGCTCTTATCTCATTTTCCGCAACGACGATCTTTACACGCGTCATAAGCGTGAGTGACGCAATAAGATTTCCTTCGGCTGCTCCCGTTACACCGTTAAGGGAAAGCGGTCCCTCAAGACTCATTCCTTCGATTTTATCCGTTAATGCCTTTATCGGCTTAAAAAATGCTTTCATTCTTCACCTGAACCTTTAACAGTTGTACCTGTTCATTGCCTTGTCGATCCCTTCTTCAATAAGCAGGGCTACGGCCTCGGCAGCTTCTTTTTCGGCCTCCCCGACTATCTTTGCACCTTCCTCGTCAAAGTGTCCCAGCACCCAGTCAGCCAGATCCCACATCGGAGGCTTTGCTCCCACTCCGAGGCGCACGCGCGGAAAATCCTGCCGCCCGAGCAGCTGTATTATGTTCTTCAAGCCGTTATGCCCGCCTGCGCTGCCTTTCTTTCTTATTCTCACACGACCGACTTCAAGATCTATATCGTCCGATATGACCACCAGATTTTCGGGAATGTCGATCTTATAATAATTACAGAGCTGAGACACCGACTCCCCGCTTAGATTCATAAAGGTGATCGGCTTTGCCAGAAGTACCTTTTCTCCCTTATACATACCGGTTCCGCAAATAGCCTTATGTTTCTCATAATCCAGCGGTATATTCATCATGTCACTTAGAATATCGATAACCGAAAAACCTACATTGTGTCTTGTTCCGTCGTATTTTGCTCCGGGATTTCCCAGGCCTGTGATAATATACATGTATTTCCCTTTCAGGCATAGATTTACGCCACCTTCAACAAATGTGAAGCCGGCTCATCAATAAGTTAAAAAGAACCTCCCATATATGAGAGGTTCTTAATTATATCATATTAAAGCTTATCTTACATAATATATCTTTCGCCTTCGGCAACAACCACCTGTATGCCGCCTTCGCCCTTATAATAGGCATTGGCCCTGATGGTACCGCGGCTTTCCACAATGCAGTTTTCAATGTGGGCATTGTCTCCGATGTAAACGTCGTTCAGAATGATGGAGTTCTTAATGTAACTGTTGTTTCCAACGAAGACCTTTCTGAACAGAACCGAATCTTCAACCGTGCCGTTTAAGATACATCCCGAACTGATGAGGGCATTGGATACCGTAGCTCCCACATTGTATTTTGCGGGCGGCAGATCCTCTACCTTGGAATATACATCCGGATAGGTTCTGAAGAAATAGTCGTTTACGTCCTTGTTGAGGAAGTCCATATTGGTCTTGAAGTAATCCGATACCGTGGAGATGTTGCTCCAGTATTCCTTTATTTTGTATCCGTAGATCCTCTTAAGGCTCTTGTAACGGATAAGGATATCACGAACAAAATCAAATCTCTCTTCTTCTGCGGACTTTTCGATAAGCTCTATGAGCTGACGCCTTCTGATAACATAGATACCGCAGGAAACGGTATTTGTTCTGGCTACAACGGGCTTTTCCTCGAAATCCTCAACACGTGACTCTTCGTTCATCTTAAGAACACCGAAACGCTCTACGTCATCGTCGTTTATGTCCTTGCAGACAACCGTGATATCTGCCTTTTTCTCGATGTGGTATTCTATAACCTTGTTGTAGTCCATCTTGTATACGCCGTCACCGGATGCGATAACAACATAGGGCTCATGGCTGTTTTTCAAAAATGAAAGGTTCTGGTAGATCGCATCGGCCGTTCCTCTGTACCAGGAGTTGTTTTCTGCCGTAACGGTAGGTGTGAATACGTAAAGACCACCCTGTTTTCTACCGAAATCCCACCATTTTGAGGAGCTTAAGTGCTCGTTAAGAGAACGTGCATTGAACTGGGTGAATACCGCAACCTTCTGAATATGCGAATTTGTCATATTACTGAGGGCGAAGTCTATGCTTCTGTATGCTCCGGCAACAGGCATAGCCGCGATAGCTCTTTTTCTGGTAAGCTCTTTCATACGGTGGTTGTTTCCACCTGCCAAAATAATTCCGATCGCTCTCATTATCTGTCACCTCCCTTTATGAATGATTTTCCTGAAGGAAGGATACCGTCCTGGAACTCATCCAGCGTGAATGTACCTGACATAACCGTATTCTTTCCTATGCTGAGCTCTGAAGGAATAACGGTATTTTCCGCAATGGTAACAAGACTGTGATTGTAGATGTTGGGGAAATCCTCGTTTTCCGCTTCTTCTCCGACGCCCATTTTGACCATATCTCCGATCACGGCATCTTCTGCAATGATGGCTTTTTCAAGCTTGCAGTTTTTGCCGATCTTTGTGTCGTTCATGATGATGGAATCGTGAACCTCGGTGCCTTCGCCTATTACAACGTCACAGCCGATAACGGAGTTGTATACCTTTCCGTAAATGGTGGTACCGGAACCTATTATGGATTTTTCAACCACACTGCCGGGTGCGATATACTGAGGAGGAAGCGTGATGCTCTTTGTATAGATTCTCCAGTATTCCTCGTAGAGGTTGAACTCAGGAATGATATCTATAAGCTCCATATTGGCTTCCCAGTATGAATTCAGGGTTCCTACATCCTTCCAGTAGCCGTTGTATTCGTATGCAAACATCCTCTGCTGCTTATCGTGAAGATAGGGGATTACATGCTTTCCGAAATCCAGATTTGACTGGTCTTCATTTGCCATAAGGGCTTCCTTTAAAGCCTTCCAGGTGAAGATGTATATTCCCATTGATGCCAGATTGCTGCGCGGATGCTCGGGTTTTTCTTCAAACTCGGTGATCCTTCTGTTGTCATCTGTTATAACTATACCGAAACGCTTGGCTTCCTCGATGGGAACGGGCATAGCAGCTATGGTAACATCAGCTTCGTTCTGCTTATGGAAATCCAGCATAACCTCATAGTCCATCTTGTAGATGTGGTCACCTGAAAGAATGAGAACATAATCGGGATTGTAGCTTTCCATGTATTCAATGTTCTGTAGGATAGCATTGGCTGTTCCCGTGTACCATTCACTGTTTACGTTTCTCTCGAAGGGAGGAAGGACTCTTACGCCGCCCATATTTCTGTCGAGATCCCAGGGGGTTCCTATTCCGATATGGGTATTTAATTTTAACGGCTGATACTGAGTCAGAACACCGACCGTATCGATACCGGAATTGATACAGTTACTGAGCGGGAAGTCTATGATCCTGTATTTCCCGCCGAAAGGTACTGCCGGTTTTGCCATATGCGTGGTAAGCACGCCCAGTCGGCTACCCTGTCCGCCTGCCAAAAGCATGGCAATCATTTCTTTTTTCACTACCATTAGCATCACCTCACAATTAATATGTAATATTCAATCGCATTTTATTAAACACGTATGACTAATTATAACACCTTGTATCGTTTTTGTGAATATTTTTAGAAATTTATGTTTATTCTCGCATCTTTTTATTGCAATATGCACATAATTCATACAAGATATTGTGTACAATTTTTAAATATAGCTAAATAGACACCTTGTATTTTGTAAGCTTTAAGACTATAAATAATAATAAATATACCAATACATGGAGGATTTTTATCTTAATATGGAAAAGATCGATTTCAATTCAAAGAAGCATATACATTTTATAGGCATAGGCGGCATCAGCATGAGCGGTCTGGCTGAACTCCTTCTGAAAAACGGGTTTACGGTATCCGGCTCGGACAGGGATGAAAGCGACCTCACAAAAAAGCTTGCCGAAATGGGTGCCGTGATCAACACTCCTCAGAAAGCCGAAAATATCACCGATGATATTGATCTCGTAGTATACACTGCTGCAATCCACCCGGATAATCCCGAATTCATGGCTGTGGAGCAAAAAGGTCTGCCAAAGGTTACGAGAGCCGAGTTTTTAGGTTCGGTTATGCAAAATTACCGCATTCCCATCGCAATTTCGGGCACACATGGTAAAACAACCACCACATCCATGATATCCGAGATCATGCTTATTTCAGGCTCAGATCCGACGATTTCCGTAGGAGGCATCCTTCCTTCGATAAACGGAAATTTCCGCACGGGCGGTCGTGACATTTTCATTACGGAAGCCTGTGAATACACCAATTCCTTCTTAAGTTTGAATCCGAAGATCGGAATCATACTTAATATAGAAGCCGATCACCTGGATTTCTTTAAGGATCTCGATGACATCCGCCACTCCTTCAGGGAATTTGCCCGTCTTCTCCCGGACGACGGTGTTCTAATAATAAACGGTGAGGTGGAAAATATATCCTATATAACAGACGGGTTGAAATGCAAGGTCATTACCTACGGGCTGAACAAAAGCTTCGATGTTTATGCAGACAATATCTCCTATGGCGAAAACGGCTGTGCCGAATTTGATCTTAACGGGATCGGCGATTCTCCGTTAAGGATATCTCTGATGGTGCCTGGAGAGCATAATATAGGAAATTCCCTGGCCGCAGCAGCCGCCGCCCATTTTTCGGAAGCCCCGGAGAAGGACATAATCGCCGGTCTGTCTTCTTTCACCGGCACCAAAAGACGTTTCGAGGTATTGGGTCCTATGGCCGCCAACGAAAACGTAACGGTCATTGATGACTACGCTCATCACCCGACTGAGATAAAAGCCACCTTAACAGCCGCTTCAAAACGCACCCACAACAGCATCTGGGCCGTTTTTCAACCCCATACTTACACCAGGACAAAGGCTCTTCTGGATGATTTCGTGGATGCCTTCACTCTTACGGACCATCTTGTTATGGCCGATATCTATGCCGCCCGCGAAACCGACACTCTCGGAGTAAGCTCCGAGCTGCTTGCCGAAAAAGCCAAAGATAAGGGTATAGACGCCTATTATTTCCCCTCTTTTGAGGAAATAGAAAATTTTTTGAAAAAAAATTGTGTCAACGGAGATCTGTTGATAACCATAGGTGCCGGAGATGTTGACAAAATCGGCCATGCGTTGGTTAAAAAATAATTATCCACAATATCCACATTTATTTCGACTTTTCAGGTCGGGATAAATGTGGGTTATCTTTTAAGGCAAAAATGCTTTCAATAAATTTTTTGTCCACATTATCCACCTCATCCACATATCGCGCAAATCCCCATTTTAAGCCACTTTCAGGCAAATTTACTGTTTGATTTAAGACGTCATTATGCTATAATCCTCACGGGAAAAGAAATAAAACAGTTACAGTTCATCTGTCCTTTGGACCAATGAATCGTAACACAAAACATTAAGACGGAAAAAACAGTGAACAATATCTCTATTCGCGGCACGGCGAACAGCAATACCTCTGTGCCCAATTATTTTATCGATAATTACATAAAGGATGCCAATGAAGCCCAGGTGAAGATCTACCTCTATTTACTGAGAAACCTTCCCGGTGGCTCATTTTCCATCGGCTCGGCAGCAGATGACCTTAACTTCTCCGAGCGCGATATTTCGCGTGCCTTGGATTACTGGCACCGCATGGGGCTTCTTTCTCTTCAATACAATAACGGCTCTCTTTGCGCAATTTCGCTTATCGACCCCGTAAATACCCCTGCGGCTTCACCTTCTCCGCTGAGCACTGTGGCTACATCCATTGCACCGGCTTTCAGGGCTGATATCGCTACGGTTTCTCCCATGCAAAGCTCTCCGGGAATAGGCTATGATACAGTGAAAGTCCCTGCAGAGCCTCAAATTCATGCAGAGGAGAAAGCCCATAAAGCCGCTCCGCGTGTGGAATCCGTTGTTTCGTCTCCCACACAGTTCTACACCAAGGATCAGATAAACGACTTTACAAGCCAGGATGACATACAGGAGATCATCTTCATTACAAAAGGCTATTTCGGAAGGCCTCTTACTTTGCCCGAAACAAATACCATATTATATATGTATGACACCTTAAAGCTTCCCGCAAATCTTATAGAGTACCTTGTGGAATATTGTGCGGATAACGGCCATTCCAGTATGCATTACATCAAATCCGTAGCAACCGCCTGGTACGAGGATGGCGTACTTACCGTTGAACAGGCTAAGGAACGTACCTCTTCATTTAATACAGGTGATGTTGCCTCTTTAAAAAAGGCCTTTGGGATCAAGGGCAGGGATCTTGGCAGCGAGGAGCTGAAATACTTTAAATACTGGAAAAACGACCTGGGCTTCGGAATGGATATCATCCTGCTTGCAGCAGACAGAACCCTTATAAATACCGGAAGCGCCAGCTTCAAATATGCAAATACCATGCTTTCCAACTGGAAAAAGGAAAACATACGGACTCCCGATGACGTTACACGCTCTGACGAAGCCCGCAAAGCAAGCATCGGGCCGGCCGTCTCAAAGCAGAATACAAAACAGGATCCGCCCGATAAATTTAAGAATTTCAATGAACGCGATTATGATTTCAACGCTCTTGAAAAGAAATTTGTAAAGAATCAGTGAGGAAATATGAATCTCTCAACCAGTTTATACAACGATATAATGCACGAATACCAGGTCACCCGCTTTCATAACGAAAACACCCATGAAGCAAGAGTCAGAGAAGTTGAACAGAAGATTTCCGGCTTTTCGGCACTTTCTGACGAGATCCGCGACCTGGCTCTCTCCTCCGCAAAAAACTTTATAGCAGGAGATGAAAACGCCTTAAAGGATGTAAGCCGCAAGATCGAAGATCTCTCCGCAAAGAAAAAAGCTCTTCTTAAACAAAACGGCTTTCCGGAGGATTATCTCTCACCCATATACAACTGCCCTTTATGTAAGGATACGGGCTATATCGGAAACGAGAGATGTGCCTGTTTAAAGAAGCGGATAGCCCACGTTAAATATGATCAATCAAATATTACGGAAATACTGAAGGACGAAAATTTCGAAAAATTTAATATTGACATTTACTCTCCCGATGTTGTTCCCGATATGCAAAAAGTATATAATGGAGCGGCAGAATACGTTAAAAACTTCTCCGAAGACTCCGGCAGCCTCCTGTTTTTGGGGCCTGTGGGAAGCGGCAAGACATTTATGACCAACTGTATAGTAAAAGGTCTTCTGGACAAGGGCGTTAATTGCCTGTATTTTTCGTCGTTCAATCTGTTCAGGCTCCTGTCTGACGCAACCTTCGGTAAGACCAATGCAATTGACAGTGCCCAATTGCACGAGGATCTTTATACTTGCGATGTACTTATAATCGACGATCTCGGCACAGAGCTCCCCAATTCACTGGTGCGCTCACAGTTTTTTACAATACTGAATGAACGGATGATAAGAAAGCATCCTGTCATCATATCCAGCAATCTTTCATTGGAAAAGATTAAATCAAGCTATTCGGAGCGTTCCTTTTCAAGGCTTTTGAGCACTTCGGATTTATATATGTTCAAAAGCGCGGATATTAGATTAAGAAAGTGAGAATACCAATGTCAGTACATGCAGGAAAACGTAAACTTGAAACCATCCCGGTGGGCACGCTCGGTGTTATCCCTCTGGTCGGCTGTCGAAAGCTTGGGGAAATGGTTGATCAGTATCTGGTTAACTGGCGTACCGAAAGAGAGAACGAACACAAGAACACTCTTGCTTTTGCAGGGTACCAGCGTGATTCTTATCTTATAAGTGCCACTATTTCCAGGTTTGGTTCCGGCGAAGCCAAGGGCGCCATAAACGAGTCCATCAGAGGAATGGATCTGTTTCTATTGGTGGATATCTGTAATTATTCCCAGACCTACAGGCTGTGCGGGCGTGACAATCACATGTCTCCGGATGATCATTATCAGGATCTTAAAAGAATAATCGCCGCCGTCGGTGGTAAGGCACGCCGTATTACGGTTATAATGCCTTTCCTGTACGAAGGCCGTCAGCATAAAAGAAGCTCCCGCGAGTCGTTAGACTGTGCGATCGCTCTTCAGGAGCTTGTGAAAATGGGCGTTGACAACATCATTACATTTGATGCACATGATGCCAGAGTTCAGAACTCCATTCCCTTAAACGGATTTGAAACCATACAGCCTGCCTACCAGTTCATAAAAGGTCTTCTCTGTCATGTAAACGACCTCACCATAGATGCCGCTCACATGATGGTTGTAAGTCCGGATGAAGGCGGCATGAGCCGTGCCATCTATATTGCGAACGTTCTGGGGCTCGATATGGGTATGTTCTACAAAAGAAGAGACTACACAACCGTAGTAAACGGAAAGAACCCGATCGTGGCTCACGAGTTCCTCGGAAGTGATGTGGAAGGAAAAGATGTACTGGTAATAGACGATATGATCTCTTCGGGTGACAGCGTTATCGAAGTTGCCACAGAACTGAAACGCAGAAAAGCGAACCGCATCTTTATAATGGCAACCTTCGGTCTTTTTACCCAGGGGCTTGACCGTTTTGATGAAGCCGTTGAAAACGGTATCATCACAAAGGTGCTTACAACAAACTGTATTTATCAGCCGCCTGAGCTTCTCGAAAAAGACTATTATATTTCCTGCGATCTGAGTAAATATATAGCCTTTATCATCGATACCTTAAATCATGATTCATCCATAAGCGATCTGTTAAACCCCAACAACCGTATCCAGTCTCTTGTGACCAGATACAAAAACGGCGAGGTTTGATACCGGTCTTTTTTATCTGTTTTAATCACTCACATAATTTACATATGCAAGATAGTCATTGCCGCTGGATTCGAACATCTCAGCGGCTATTGACATGCTCATTTTTTCGGTCTGTCCGTTGGCGCCTATTACCGTGATATTATCCGGATCATAGCCCTTAAGGATAACCGGCTCTCCCTGGTATACGGCAAGAACGGGACAGTCCTCGCTTATAAAGAACTGCATTTCACTCAGATCGCACCCCTTTAGGGACATAACACACCCATCGATATTATCCGAGAGTATCTCTATGGCGGTATCCCCTCTTGCAAGAAGAGGCGAGCTGTCTATGCTGACTCCCACATGCGAAAGCACTGTATTCAGAGCTATCGCAAGATTCATTCCGTCCGTATCCGAAATATCGGCTATATCTGTAATATCCTTTTTACCCTTTCTCCATATATAATTATTATGGTCATCCACAACAACACCGGAGCCCTTATTCGCATCCATAATGGCTTCCACGGGATTGATATATCTTCCTGCAAGCTTACCCTGGATATATGTATAGAAGCTGCCCTCCAGAGTCCTTTCCGTAATGGCTGTATCTCTGTTATCGGTGTAAAGAACCGTTTTCGGTGTGACAAGCTGAAGGCTTCCGCTCATTTTCTGAGGCAGGCCTATCTCCGTGACCGTTTCCATATCCTCGGTTGCGACACGCAGTACCGAACATTTTGTAGCCTCAGGTGATTTATTGTGCATAATATCCTCATCCGGAAGATCTATGATACGGTCTCCGGCAAAGCTTATGCATTTCAGTTTTATTTCGTTTTCATTTATCTCTGCTCCGGTAACATATACATCCGGCTTGGAATACCGCTTTATCTCATCGCCGTTTTTATCAACTATATATACCGTGCTCATAACCTCAAAATCGGAACCGAAGATGGATCTCTTCACATCAGCGCTTCCAACCACACCGTAGACAAAATCTTCTCCGATAAAGCCCAAGGCCCTGACTCCCTCTTCTGTCATCTCCCTGGTGTTTCCCGCATAGAAATCCAGGATCTTTATTCCGCTTCCTTCATAGATCGCCGTCATTCGCTGGCTGGCCGAAACCACTATATCAAGCGGCGTTGCTATCTCTTCTATGCTTCTGTTATCGATATTTATCTTATACAGTCCGCCACCCAGATATGTATTTATATAAGAACCTCCGTCAAAATAGAAAAGAGTATCCACATCGTTGAACAGCCTGTCATACGACCACCTGTAAGGTATATAGACCATTTCTTCGGTCTGGTTCAATGCCGAATCGTAATAGCATACACTGATTCCGGTATCACCTTCATGACGCCCTCTTGTCATATAGCCGTATACCGCATAGTAAATGCTTCCGTTCTCACCGACTCTTAATATCTTTACCCTGCTTCCTTCGAATCCGGTACGGATATCATCTTCGTTATAGAAGGAATGCACAAGTGCAAGCCTCTTATCACTCCATCTGAAGGAATACAGTGTACCGTTCTGCTCAAATGCAAGGTTCTTTCCATCCGAGCTCTCCTGCATATTTACATTTTCGTCTCTTATACCGAGGATGATCTTATCATTGGCAAACCTTTCTTCCGTCGGCAGAAACAGTTCCTTCATATCCCTGCGGTAATCCAGGAGATATATTCTCTTCTCGGTGTATCTTACTCTGTAATATTCATTGACATAGTAATGATTGCCACTGAAATCCACTTCATAATCTATTCCAAGGGCAGCCGTATATCCGTCCATATCAACTATACTCGGATTAATGACCTTGGGTGCCTTTACATTGAGATTTCCCCAGGTTACCTGTTCAAAGCTGGAATTTATGGTCACATGTTCAAAGCTGGAATTGTCGCCCATTGCATTACTCTCAAGATAAGTGGTAAGATTCGTGGCACTTTCTTTATCAAAGGTCGTCCTGCAGAAATCTGTAACAAAATTCAGGATTTCCTGTTCATGCCAGTCTACCCCGTAAATTATCCTGGTAAAATAACTGGCCGTCTTATCTGCTTCACCAACAACAACAATGAGCATATATTCCGTACAGGGACTTATGAGATCCTTTATCTTTATACCGGCATGAAGCTCGTTTCCATGCTTTTCAAACTCGCTGATATGAGTGTCCTCTACAAGACGGCCTCCGTCTATGGACCTGACCTCATATGAAAGCTCCTCCACATCTTCCCCAAATGTGTCCACTATGATGTCGACCTCTCTGCTTTCATCAAGGACAGTCAGCGGTCCTCTTACGGAGCTTACCTGAATATTTCCGGTATTTCCGCGCATAAGGTTTATCTTGCTGCCATTATTATTAATATACACAAGCGGAAGAGATGCCTCTTCTGTGTTTCCTGTCATTTCCGTATTTGTGGTACTATTGATCATATTTAACATGATAAATAGTGAAACCGTGAATACTACAATAAATGTTAAAGTCTTTAAAATAATCTGTTTCATAGAAGCTATATTAAGTCAAAGAAGCATAAAGTACAACGATTTTTTTGTCGTCTTTCATTGACTGAGAGAATAAATAATGCGATAATGTACCTTGTATGATTATAGTGATTTTGCATAGGTTTCTTTTGTTTTATATTTCATATTTAACAATTTTGCCTAATTTTTCCAATTTCATTATCATCAAAAATATAACAGTAAAGGACGGTGATTTTATTGAGCGAAACTGTAGGCTCCGGAAAAACACTGGATGCAATCCGTGATGCCGAACTGAAGTCCGAGGAATCGGCAAAACGTTCAAAAGTCGAAGCAAATGAGATCGTCAACAAGGCAAAAAACGATGCCCAATCTCTTTTGGAATCAAGGCAGAAGGCGGCCAGAGAAAAGGCTAAAGAAATCCTTGAAAAGGCAAATTCTGAAGCGGAAAGCATCATAGCTTCCAAAAAGGGCGACTCAGGCAACGAAATTTCGGCTATCAAAGAAAAATTCAATTCCAGAAAGGCTGACGCGCTTCGTATAGTTACCGAAGGAATAGTTTAGGAGGTTGATCAATGGCTGTTGTACCAATGAAAAAAATCACCATTACAGGCATGATCAGTCAGCGTTCTACAATTCTTGACGTTCTTCAGCGGCTCGAGACTCTTCATATAGAAGATATTCCCGGGGCAGAAGATGCTTCAGCGGTATTCTCCACAGGGAAAACCGAAGAAAACCAGCAAAGGCTTACAAACTGTAAAAAAGATATCGAGTCGCTCAGCAGGGCACTTGAGATCTTAGACAGCTATGCACCGGTTAAAACCTCCATGCTCGCAGGCTTTGCCGGCAGAGACAGGCTTTCGGTTTCGGATTTTTCCGAAAAGGAAAAGAAAAATGCCGACACATTAAAAGCGGCGGAGGATATCCTGGAACTTGAAAAAGAACTGATAACCGTCAAGGCAGCTGTACCGAAATATGAGAACGAAAGGGCTTCATTAGGGCCCTGGCTCAATTTCAAGGTACCCCTTACCTTTAAAGGGACCGGCTGCACTGCCGCTTTCATTGGTTCCTTCCCCGAGCTTATAACCGAGGAAAACCTTACAAAAGAGCTGGTCGGAGAGACCGGTATCGAAGCGGTCAATGTCGATGTTATCAGCAGTGCTGACGACCTGACTTGTCTAATGGTAGTCTGTCACAAGGATGATGCCTCATCCTTTGACGAAGCTCTGAGAAAAATGAATTTCTCCAGAGCACCCCAGATCGACGACCTTCCTCTTAAAAAAGACGAGGAACTGGTCAAGGCGATCGAAAAAGCCTATAAGGATACGGATTCGATCCGCGTAAAGATCGCATCTTATTCCGACAGGCGCGAGGATCTTAAATTCACCATCGATTCGTTATCGTTAGAGTACGAAAGGCTCTCGGCAGACGAACAGATATTAAGATCAAGACGTACATTTATAGTTGACGGATATGTACCCTCTTCGCAGGTGGAGCGCACCGAAAAAGCCTTAGAGCCGTACGACGTCGTTATCGAAGTACAAGATCCCACGGCAAAGGACAACGTTCCTGTTCTGCTTAAGAACAATTCGTTTGCCGCTCCCGTGGAAGGAGTTGTGGAAAGCTATTCACTCCCTTCAAACGGAGAAATGGATCCTTCGATGCCCGTTGCCATTTTCTATTATTTTATGTTCGGTATGATGTTATCCGATTTTGCATACGGACTTATCATGACAGTTGCAACGGGAGCTATCCTGGCAAAATTCAAAAATATGGAAGCCGGAATGAGAAAGACCATGAAGATGTTCTGCTACTGCGGTATAGGAACCATGGTCAGCGGTATTCTTTTCGGAAGTTACTTCGGAGATGCCGTAACGGTTGCTTCAAGAATGTTCTTTGACAAAGATGTGGTTATCAAGCCTTTATATGTGGATCCCATATCCAACTCAATGAAGGTTCTGGTATTCTCATTCGCAATCGGCATCATCCATCTGTTTACCGGACTTATTCTCAATCTCTGGCAGGCATGTAAGCAAAAGCGTTACGCTGATGCGATCTATGATTCATTATTCTGGCTGTTTCTCGTAGGAGGTCTTCTGCTTTTCGGTCTCACCACGGATATGGTCATAAACATGTTCCCGGGCGCACTTACAAAGATCCCCGATCCCTTAGGGCAGGTCGGCAAGGTTCTTGCGATAATCGGTGCGGTTGGTATTCTGTTTACCGGCGGAAGAGAGTCCAAAAACTGGGTAAAGCGCCTTATGAAGGGTGCCTATGCTCTGTATAATGTGACCGGGTATCTCAGTGATATCCTTTCATATTCCAGACTGCTTGCTCTTGGTCTTGCAACATCGGTTATTTCAACCGTATTCAATTCAATGGGCGAAATGGTCAGCGCAGGTCTTTTACATACAAATATTTTCGGTGCTCTGATCGGTGTCATCCTTTTCCTGGTGATATTCGTTATCGGACACGGATTAAACTTTGCGATCAATGCACTTGGTGCCTATGTTCACGCAAACAGGCTTCAGTTCGTTGAGTTCTTTGGAAAATTTTATAATGGCGGAGGACGCAAATTCGAACCTCTCGCAGTAAAAACTAAATACTTCAAATTTAAGGAGGATTAACAAAATGGGTATTGGAACAGCATTAGCAGTGGCAGGAGCAGCATGTGCAGCTCTCTTTGCAGGAATCGGATCTGCCATCGGTGTAGGTCGTGGCGGACAGGCAGCAGCAGGAGTCGTAACAGACGATCCGAATAAGTTCTCACAGGTTCTTATTCTTCAGCTTCTTCCCGGTACACAGGGTATTTACGGACTTCTTATCGCCTTCATCGCACTTTCACGTATGGGTATCATGAGCGGCACTCCCGCAGAGCTTTCCGTAGGAACAGGTCTTATGTATCTTTTCGCTTGTGCACCTATGGCTTTCGTAGGTCTTGTATCTGCTATGCAGCAGGCTAAGGCTTCCGTAGCTTCTATCGGCCTCGTTGCTAAGAGACCCGATCAGTTCGGTAAATCCATGATTTTCCCTGCAATGGTTGAGACATACGCTATCCTTGCTCTTCTTGTTTCAATTCTTGCTATCAATGGTATCCCCGCATAAAATAAGCCATTCGGAGGTCATAATAAATGACAGGATTAGATAAGATCATAGAAAGGATCAACGAAGAGTCCAAAGCGGAAAACGAAGCCGTTTTGAAAAAAGCTCGTGAAGAAGCCGACAGGATACTCGCCGAAGCTGAAAAGACTGCAGCGTCCGACGAAAAGAAGATCATCGCCGATGCTGAAAAAGAAGCAGCTTCAATCGTATCCAGAGCAGATTCACAGGCAGCTCTTTACCAGAAACAGCAGATCCTTTCCGAAAAAGGAAACTTGATAAATCAGGTTTTCTCCGATGCAGTAGCGTCTCTTACATCTCTTTCGGATGACGAATATTTTAAGCTTATACAGAAGATGCTTGATAAATATTCCCGTAAGGGTGAAAAGGGAGAGATCGCATTCTCGGCAAAAGATAATTCAAGAATGCCTACAGCTTTTAAAGCAAATCTTGCCCCGCTTACACTTGCAAACGAGAAGCCTGAAATCTCCGGAGGTTTCATCCTCAAATACGGAGATATTGAAGAAAACTGCACCTTTGAGGCCCTTCTCCGTGACAAGCGCGAAGAGCTTCAGGAAGAAATTCAGAAAGCAATATTCTAAAAGGAGGGACATAAGTGGAAGACAAACAATTTATCTACGCTGTCGCACGTGTCCGTCATCATGAATTAAGCTTGCTTTCAGACCAGTTTATAGATCGTCTCATTCACTCTGAATCCGTTAAAGCGGCCCTTGATACACTTAATACTCAGGGCTGGGACGGAGACGACCCGGATTCCATCCTGAACAATCAGGAAAATTCTATCTGGGATTTCGTAAGTGAACTGGTGGATGATCTTTCGGTGTTCGATGTATTTTTACTGAAAAACGACTGCCACAATCTCAAGGCTGCGATAAAAAGCTCATATATGGGGCTTAAGCCCGAGGATACTCCCGTTCTTGACAGGGCGATCACGGATCCGGCCACAGTCATAAAAGCAGTCAGTGAAAAGGATTTCTCCCGTCTGCCCGAATCTATGCAGCAGTCTGCGGCAGATGCCCTGGAAGAGATCTTCAGAACACATGATGGTCATATGAGTGATACTATTATAGACCGTGCTACACTGGATGCCATCAGGGCTGCGGGAAAGCGTTCCCAGACTCCCGTGCTTTCACTTTACAGTGAAGTTACCATTGCATCCTCAGATATAAAGATCGCCGTGCGCGGAGCCGACACAAAGGCCAGCCGTGAATATTTCGAGCTTGCCATCGCCCCCTGCGATACTCTCGACAAGGATGAGCTTGTAAGTGCAGCTCTTGCCGGAAAAGACGCAGTATGCGAATATCTTATGCGCACGAAATACGCAGACGGAGTTCCTGAACTCAAGAAGTCGATCTCAGCATTTGAACGCTGGTGTGACAACCTGCTTATCGACTACATTAAGCCTCAGATTCACAATCCGTCGACTTTAGGCCCGGTAGCGGCATATATCCTGGCCAGACAGAATGAAATAAAAACAGTTCGGATAGTCATCTCCGGTATAGAAAACAACCTCGGCGATGAATCCATCCGGGAAAGGGTAAGGGCAATGTATGTATAAGATCGCAGTAGTCGGTGACTCTGACAGCATATACGGTTTCGCCTCAGTCGGTTTTGATACCTATCCCGCCCGTACCGAGTCCGATGCATTGCATAAGGTTAAGGAAATCTGGTCCGATTATGCGATCATCTACGTTACCGAAAGCTGTTATGAGGCTTTAACAGAGGAGATTGATAAAAAGCTTACTCCTCTTCCCGTTATCACTCCCATCCCCGGCGTAAAGAACAACACCGGCATCGGAGTTGCAAATGTTAAGAAGGCCGTTGAAGTAGCGGTCGGTTCAGATATCATATTCGGAAACAAGGAATGATCCTTACGTTTCTAAAGTGAAAGGAAGGAAATCAAATTGAGCACAGGTACTATCAAAAAAGTAGCCGGACCTCTGGTTATTGCCCGCGGTATGAAAGATGCCAACATGTTTGACGTGTGCAGGGTTAGTAAAGAGCGTCTTATCGGTGAAATAATCGAAATTCATGGTGATGAAGCCTCTGTTCAGGTTTACGAGGAGACTTCAGGACTTGGTCCCGGAGAGCCTGTAGAATCAACAGGTATGCCCATGAGCGTTGAGCTGGGCCCCGGACTTATCGGAAGTATCTACGACGGAATCCAGCGTCCTCTTGAAAAGATCATGGAGGTTTCAAACAGCAATAACCTTCAGAGAGGTGTTGACGTTCCCTCACTTGACAGAGATAAAACCTGGCACTTTGTTCCTACGGCAAAGGCAGGCGACAAATTACAGGCCGGAGATGTTCTCGGCGAGGTTCAGGAAACAGCTGTTGTTAAGCAGAAGATCCTTGTTCCCCCCAAAAAGGCCGGCGAATTAAAATCAATTAAAGAAGGCGATTTCAAGGTTACCGACGTTATCGCCGTTATCAAAACTGAGGACGGTTCCGAAGAGGAGCTCACTCTTATGCAGAAGTGGCCCGTTCGTACAGGTCGTCCCTACAAATCAAAGCTCTCTCCCGAAAGGCCTCTTATCACAGGCCAGAGAGTTATAGACACACTCTTCCCCATCGCAAAGGGTGGTGTTGCAGCCGTTCCCGGGCCCTTCGGTTCAGGTAAGACGGTCGTTCAGCATCAGCTTGCAAAATGGGCAGATGCCGACATCGTTGTTTACATCGGTTGCGGTGAGCGTGGAAACGAGATGACCGACGTTCTTAACGAGTTCCCCGAGCTGAAGGATCCCCGTACAGGTCACTCTCTTATGGAAAGAACGGTTCTTATAGCAAACACATCGGATATGCCCGTTGCAGCCCGTGAGGCTTCTATCTACACAGGTATCACGATCGCTGAATACTTCCGTGATATGGGTTATTCGGTAGCTCTGATGGCAGACTCAACATCACGTTGGGCCGAGGCTCTCCGTGAAATGTCCGGACGTCTTGAGGAAATGCCCGGTGAAGAAGGTTATCCCGCTTATCTTGGTAGCCGTCTTGCACAGTTCTATGAAAGAGCCGGTATCGTAAAGACACTCGGCAGTGAAGACAGAGAAGGTTCCCTTTCGGTTATCGGAGCCGTTTCTCCTGCCGGCGGTGATATTTCAGAGCCCGTTACACAGGCTACGCTTCGTATCGTAAAGGTATTCTGGAGTCTGGATTCATCTCTGGCTTATCAGAGACACTTCCCGGCTATCAACTGGCTTACCAGTTATTCACTTTATATGGATTCTCTTTCAAAGTGGTTCAATTCCGATGTCGCTTCCGACTGGATCAAGCTCAGACAGGAGATCATGAACCTTCTGGAAGACGAGAGCAAATTGAACGAAATGGTTCAGCTTGTCGGTATGGATGCTCTTTCAGATCCCGATAAGCTTAAAATGGAAGCAGCCCGCTCCATCCGTGAGGACTTCCTTCACCAGGATGCTTTCCACGATGTAGATACCTACACCTCTCTGGACAAGCAGCACAAGATGATGCAGCTGGTTCTTGCTTTCTACAATCAGGCACTCGAAGCACTTGATAAGGGTGTTGATGTTGATGACATATTCAAAATGGATGTCCGTGAAGCGATCGGCCGTTTCAAATATACGGAAGAAAAGGATGTCGCTGCCAGATATAAGGAAGTCATCGACGAATTGTCAAACGAGCTCAGCAAAATTTCAAATAAGGAGGACATCTAAATGCCGAAGGAATATAGAACCATACAAGAAGTTGCCGGTCCTCTGATGCTGGTTCGCGGCGTAGAAAATGTTACATACAACGAACTCGGTGAGATAGAGCTTGAAAACGGAGAACTCCGTCGTTGCCAGGTCCTTGAGATCGATGACGGTAACGCACTTGTTCAGCTCTTCGAGCCTTCAACAGGTATTAACCTTTCAACATCAAAGGTACACTTCCTCGGACACTCAATGAGACTCGGTGTATCAGAAGATATGTTATCAAGAGTCTTTGACGGACTTGCACGTCCCATAGACGGCGGTCCCGAGATCATCCCCGAGGAAAGAAGAGATATCAACGGTCTGCCTATGAACCCCGCATCCCGTGCATATCCCGAGGAATTCATCCAGACAGGTGTATCGGCCATCGATGGTCTGAACACACTGGTTCGTGGACAGAAGCTTCCCATTTTCTCAGCTTCAGGTCTTCCTCACGCACAGCTTGCAGCTCAGATCGTTCGTCAGGCAAGAGTTAGAGGTACAGACGAAAACTTCGCCGTTGTATTCGCTGCAATGGGTATCACCTTCGAAGAATCAAACTTCTTCATCGAGAGCTTCCGTGAGTCGGGCGCTATCGACAGAACGGTTACCTTCGTTAACTTAGCTAACGACCCCGCTATCGAGAGAATAGCTACACCTAAGATGGCTCTTACAACAGCCGAATATCTTGCTTTCGAAAAGGGAATGCACGTACTTGTAGTTCTGACGGATATCACAAACTATGCAGATGCTCTTCGTGAAGTATCCGCAGCACGTAAGGAAGTTCCCGGACGTCGTGGATATCCCGGATACATGTACACAGACCTCGCTTGTATGTATGAAAGAGCCGGAAGACAGACAGGAAGAAAGGGTTCCATCACAATGATCCCCATCCTCTCCATGCCTGAAGATGATAAGACTCATCCCATCCCCGACCTTACAGGATATATCACAGAGGGACAGATCATTCTTTCCCGTGACCTGTATCGTAAGGGTGTTAAACCTCCCATCGATGTTCTTCCTTCACTTTCACGTCTGAAGGATAAGGGTATCGGTGACGGAAAGACCAGAGCAGACCACGCAAACACAATGAACCAGCTGTTCGCAGCTTATGCCCGTGGTAAAGATGCAAGAGAACTTATGATGATCCTTGGTGAAGCCGCTCTTAGTGATATGGACAAGCTCTATGTTAAATTCTCGGATGAATTCGAGAAGCGTTATGTTTCACAGGGTTATCAGGCAAACCGTTCTATCGAAGAAACTCTGGACCTTGGCTGGGAGCTCTTACGTATCCTTCCCAGAACAGAGCTTAAGAGAATTAAGGACGAATATCTCGATAAGTATTACGCAAAACCTGAAAACTAAGGAGGAAGATCCTTATGGCTACCATTAATCCTACCAGAATGGAGCTCACGCGTTTTAAGAAAAAGCTGGTAACGGCAAGGCGCGGACACAAGCTCCTGAAGGATAAAAGAGACGGCCTTATGAGAGAATTCCTCTCTATGGTCCGCGAAAACATGAAGATCAGAAAGCGGGTAGAGGCAGCATTGAATTCCTCAAACCAGAAGTTCATGTTCGCCAGGTCTACAATGTCCGAACAGGAAGTTAAAGCAGCCCTGATGGCCTCCGGCGAGGAAATCACGGTCGAAGCGGATTACGCAAACATCATGAGTGTTGATATCCCGAAATTCGATTATAAAACCGCCGCACACGGCTATTCCTACGGTTTTGCTTTCACATCCGGTGAACTGGATGAAGCTGTGGAATCTCTCTCGGATCTCGTTGATGACATGATCAAACTCTCAGAGATCGAGGAAGCCTGCAGACTGATGTCAAAAGAGATTGAAAAAACACGTCGTCGTGTTAATGCCCTTGAGCATGTCCTGATCCCTCAGACAGAGGCTAATATTAAATACATCTCTATGAAGCTGGATGAGAACGAAAGAAGCTCACAGACCAGACTTATGAAGGTTAAGGACATGATGCTTGAGGAGGCACACCACTATAAGGAGCGTGCCAATGGATAAAGACATACATCTCTACAGAAAAAGATTGATCCCGGATGAGTGTCTCCCTTTAAACAGTGACAAGATCATTCATTCTGATGATGAAATCATTGTTACCGAATGGGATCCCATTCATCCGAGAAAGGATATAAAGCACGGGTTTTCCTGCTTCTTCCTGAAAAAGAATTATAAGGTCAGTCTTTTTATGGGACCTGATGGCAAACCGGTTTACTGGTATTGCGATATCGTGGATCTCACGATAGAAAACAATGATTACACCTTCAGGGACCTGCTGGCAGATGTTGTCGTTTATCCCGACAAAACAATTAAAGTACTCGATCTGGACGAACTTGGTGAGGCTCTTATAAAAGGGCTCTTAGATAAAGAGGATGTGGCAAAGGCCTTATCTACGGTAAATGAACTGCTTAACATCATTTATTCCGGAGACTTTTCCACACTCACCAAAGAGATCACAGATCGAATATGAGAAATAAAAAAGGGCTGTCAGCTGACAGCCCTTTAAATATTATATTAAAGATATTCTTATTCTTCCTCTTCGTCTTCAGAAGATTCCTCTTCGTCTTCGGAGGATTCCTCCTCTTCTTCCTCTTCGGAAGAATCTTCTTCTTCCTCATCTTCATCCGATGAGGTATCCTCTTCGGAACTCTCTTCTTCACCGGAATCTTCACTTTCCTCCGGAGCCTTGGCAGTTTCAAGGGTTTCATCCGCCGTACCGTATCCCGAATACTTTCCTGTCCAGTAGAGGTAGAATACGTGATGACCGATAATGGTTCCCTGAATACCCGGAACGATGGTTCTGAAGAACAGACATTCACCGATATTATTGGTACCGTTCATGGCCTCTTCCGCAGCCTTTAAGCATTCCTCATTTGCTCCGAGCGAAAGCCTGATGGCAAGACGACCAGAGCTTACAGGCTCAAACTGTCCCGACTGATATATAACTCCTGAAATGGTATTGGGGAAAGCTCCGCTCATTACACGGTTCATGACAACTGCTCCAACCGCGATCTTTCCGGCCCAGGGTTCTCCGCCTGCTTCGCACTGGATAAGAGCACCGAGAAGCTCCTTATCGCCTCCGGCAAAGGAAACCTCCGAAAGGCTTCTCTTGGCCATTTCCTGAGATTTACGAGCCAGCTCCTCTTCCTCTTTCAGCTTATTCTTAAGAGCCGCTATCGTACTGTTCTGCGCGATGATCTTCTGTTCTATGGCCAAAGCCGCCACTTCCGCATCATCAATAGCACCCGCATAGGATGTAATGGATGATTTAGTATCATCTATGGCTTCCTGGATCTCGTCCTGCTTGGACTCGGTCTCTTTCTGGATCTGATCCAGCTCTTCTATCTTTGACTGAAGAACCTCATTCTTTTTCTGAACATCTGCCTCAAGGTTTTTATACTTTTCAAGAAGCTGGGTATCGTAATCGTGAACTCTTTCTATATATTCCGTACGATTTAAAAAGGCACTGAAGCTGCCCGACTCTAAAAAAGCGTCGAAGATATTGTCATTACCGCGCTCGTACATGATCCTGATACGGGCCTTAAGCGCAGCATACTGATCGGCACAGTCCTTTGAGGCATTCTGAAGCTCCTCCTCGGCCTTTTTCTTTGCATCAAGCGCAGCTAGCCTTCTGGATTCCAGATCCTCAAGCTCACTTGAAATGTCCGTCATTTTGCTGTTCAGATCACTTAAGCTCCCCTCCAGATAATCCTTGGAGTTTTCAAGGTTCTCTATCTGATCCTGAGCTGCGTCAAGCTGACCTTCAGATTCCTTTTTCTGTTTCTCGGCTTCTTCAAGCTTCTCCTTGGTGGTATCCGCGAGAACCGGGACCGTAAGAGACCCGAAGATCAATCCTGTAGCCAGAAAAATACTCAATATGCAGTTAATTATTCTCACTGCAAGCTTACTCACTTATTTCTCAATAGCTCCTATCTCATCTATTCTTCTCTGGTGTCTTTCTCCGCCGGAAAACTCTGTCTCCAGGAAAACATCCACTATCTTTTTTGCAAGACCGTCACCTATGATATTTGCTCCGAGTGCAAGAACATTGGCATCATTGTGGAATCTTGTCATTTCTGCCATATAGGGATCTGTGCAGAGTGCTGCTCTTATTCCCTTTACCTTATTTGCTGCGATGGAAATACCTATACCGGTTGTACATATAACTATGCCCTTTTCGCACTCACCGTTTGCAACAGCTTCGGCTGCCTTCTGTCCGAAAACAGGGTAATCACAGGACTCCTTTGAATATGTACCGAAATCCTTTACCTCATGTCCCTTTTCCTTAAGGTAGGCCACTATGCTTTCCTTAAGAACAAATCCGCCGTGATCGGCACCAATACTTATCTTCATTTTTACACCTCCGTTATTTTATGACCGGCTGCTCGTGTCAGCCTGTTCATTATTGCCATTCCAAGCTTTCCGCCCTCGAAACTCTCTGAATATATGTATTTCAGCTCCCTGTCGTCAGTTTCCCTGAGTGCCGCAAAAAGATTATGGGCGATCTCTTCCTGATCAAACCCGAGACTGAATACCATTTCAGCCTTATACGACGAAGCACGTGAACTGTTACATAAAACCGCACAGCTCTCACGATTCTTATCGTGTTCTTCACACCGTTCATTTATATAAGAAACCACTCTATCGGGTTCACCTTTAACTATTGTAAGCTGACCTTTTGGTGCATAGTGCTTATACTTCATACCCGGAGCCTTTGGCTTAAAATCCCCCTCTTCCTCTGCCCCGTCTATATGGGGATCAGCCTTGATATCCGGCAGTATTTCCCTTAATTCCTCCAGGGAAATATACCCGGGCCTTAGAAGTACGGGGTTATCTCCGGTAAGATCGATTATAGTGGATTCCACACCAATACCAACCGGTCCGCCATCTATTATAAGCGGAATCTTTCCGTTAAGGTCCTCATATACATGGCCTGCCGTTGTACAGCTTGGCCTTCCCGAAGTGTTTGCACTGGGAGCTGCTATATAACCTCCGCAGGCATCTATAAACTCACGGGCAATTTCATTAACCGGCATCCTGACCGCTACTGTGTCCAGTCCGCCCGTTGTCTCCTTAGGAACTCTGCCGGTCTTTTTTAAAACCATGGTCAGCGGCCCCGGCCAGTACTTTTCAGCCAGAAGCCCCGCTTCCTTCGGAATATCTCTCGCTATAAGCTCTATATCCTCCCATTTGCAGATATGTACAATAAGAGGATTGTCGGAAGGTCTTCCCTTTGCTGCATAGATCTTGCCCGCTGCCGTAGGGTCCAGCGCATTTCCCGCAAGCCCATATACCGTTTCGGTAGGTATGGCAACAAGCTCTCCTCTGCCTATCAGCTCTGCGGCTTTCTTCAGCAATGCCTCATCCTTCTTCAGCTCACCGTATGCCACTGTTATTTCCGTATTATATC